>JANQFY010000236.1 GCA_028277585.1 Sedimentisphaerales bacterium | reverse complement strand
CCACACACCGGCCCGAACACCAGGCGTCGGACAACAAGCCAACACCCTAGCACGAGACAATCAAGATACAAGGATGGGCCTTGGCCCATGCCGTTCATCGTCCCGGCACCCTAATCCGCATGGGCTGAAGCCCATCCTGCAGGACGAGGCGAACGGTCCCCGGAATCGCACGAAAGGGGCCGCAGTCCTCAGCTCTTTAGTTCCCCTGCTGCCTCTGATCCTTCCCCCACGGGTCCGGTCCTGGGATCTTGTCGGAACGGCCAGCCGATGGCCAGCGGACCACGACCAATTCGCACTCCTTCTCGACGCCCAGGTTATGGAAGACACCAGGTTCCCAGATGACATACTGACCCCGCTCGTTCAAGGGAATGGATCTCCATCCATCTCGCGCCAGTCCCAGGAAACTGTATTCGCATTCCCCTGAGATGTTGATGGCGACAGTTGTGGCCGTACGGTTGGCCGTTGAGCCTTTCTCTTGATATGGTTCTATGTGCGTACTGAACTTCACCTCCACCTCCGGCGAGCGGCACAATGTACCGGTGATGAACCCACCGATGAACCATCTTCCGTGCTGCTTCCCATCCTCAGTGGCATCTCCCCAACAAATCCCGTCCGCTTCTTGCATGTGAGCATCTCCCATGTCCCACTGTCTCGTCGGCTGCGCCTCGCACACCGCTCCTTCTGTCCACCTCGGAGTTCGCGCACGCATCCAGGCCTCAGGTTCATTCTCATTCTACAGGGGAGAGAGCCTCAAGAACAAGGAAAACGCGGGCCATGTCGCTTGGGGCAACCTGATGGTGGGCGGTGCCAACCTACGGTTCTGAACGCGTGGGTTGAGAACCCACCCGACGGTGGAGAATTTTCTGGGGTTTGATGCTATTGCAGGCGGAATAACGACTTAGAACCACCAGCCCACCTATATTTGTTGGTTTTACTATTGCATTGATCTGTTATTCTGTTCATCATACACCCAACTCCATTCACTCAAATAGCGAGGTAGACGAATGAGCGAGCCAGCGAAGCGGAAACAGCGAGACAAGAGTCAGGTCGAAAGGAAGGGGCAACGCGGTCGGCCGAAGGCGCGGCGGGTGCCGCCGCCGGATAGTTAGGTCTGGCCCGAGCAGTATCGGGGGGCGAACTGGAAGTCCATCTACGCGGTTCTGTTCGCGGGGCGGTGCCAGTCATGTGCATACTCCAGTCCCCTGCCGAGATGGCGGGAACTGCGGGACAAGTTCCACGGCGAGCCCCGCCTGCTGTTGTGCACCAACCACCCCGACTACCCAGGCGAATTGCACGAAGTCCTGCCGATCGAGACGTGCCGCAACTTCAAAGCGAAGCAGTGGCGCCGGGCCTGTCCCAAGCCGGCGAGGGCGCGGCCCCCCATGACGATGGATGAAGATGACGGGCAAGTTCGGCGCATCCCGCTCGGAAAGGGCTTGTTCGCCACGATCGATAGCGCCGACTGCGAAGAGGTCAGCAAGTATCACTGGTATTCCTCGCGCGGCGGCAACGTCTACGCCGCAGCCACCAGGAACGGCAGAACAGTCTACATGCACCGGATGCTCATGCGGCCCCGCAAAGGCTATGTGGTCGACCACATCGACGGCAACGGTCTGAACAACCGCCGCTGCAATCTGCGGGTGTGCACGCCGGCGCAGAACCTCGCCAACAAGTCGCCGCGAGGCGGCTCGTCGCAATTCGTCGGCGTGTACCGGCGTAGAGACAAATGGGTGGCGCATGTCACGCGCCGCGGGAAGTACTACTATCTCGGGATCTTCGACGATGAAGTTGCCGCCGCCAAGGCCCGCGACCGTAAGGCGTACGAACTGCACGGCGAATACGCCTACCTGAACTTCCCGGAGGACTTGGCCCGCTGAGGGTGCCGGCACTGTCACGCTGTCAGAGGCAGGGAGACGTGGAGGACAATGTCGGCGACGGGTGGCAGAATACCTTCACATACACTCCGAACGCGCGCTAAGGTGACACGCGCGTTCTCGATTCGGAGGAAAGGGAATGTCCCCATCGCATGACACCACCGGGGGCGTTGCCAAGTGTGGCAGCGTCAAGGGCACAGGCCTTGGCGATGGTTCGTTCGGATGCATGGGAAGCCATCGCCAAGCTGCGCTTGACGCTGCCACCCACCTGTTCGGTAGCACATGGGCGGCATGTCACCCGGAAATAACACGGCCTCAAAAGGATGCAGGTCGCGTCCTTCCGAGGCCGTATGGGGTCAGTGTTAGATCAACGCAAGCGTTGACGATTAGCTCTTGGCCTGATCGAGGATCAGTTCCTTGACCTTCTGACTCGGCAGATTCAGAGCGCCGTAGGCGGCGGCCGCCGCGGCACGCAGGTCGGGCTCGATCTGTTCGGAGCCAAGCAGCGTGTAGATCTGATCGACCATCGCGTCGGGCAGTTGGTTGGCGTTGACCTTCGCGGAATTGGCCAGCGAATCGAACGCCGCGATTCGTACGTCCTTGGTCGCCTCGGTATTCAGGGCGGCTTCGGCAATGCCGCGTTGGGCCGTGGCGCTGGCGATGTAGGCCAGGGTCTCAGCGGCCAGTACGCGAATCTCCGTCTGGGGGCTGACCTTGCTCGCATCCAAGAGAGCCGATTCGGCCAGCGACAGGTCGATCACCGGGTTGTGGGTGACGCCCAGTTTCAACAGAGCGTTGGCCGCCCGCAAGGCGTAGCTGTCCGCCTGCTGCGGCGTCCACGTCCCGGCGCTGCTGGAAGCGGCCTGCCCGTTGCCATTGAGCGCCTCGGCCAGATTCTGGACCACCAGGCGGCTCTCGTTGAAGGCGTTGCGCGGGCCGGCGTTGGCGATGGCGATCGCCGCGCTATAGCGAACGGCGCGGTCTCCAAAGGAAAGGGCCTGCAGCAACGGCTGGGCCGGGCCCATGGTATGCATCAGCGATTTCTCACCGGCGTTGGTCGCCAGGGCCTCGACGGCGCCCAGAGCGACGGCGGCGTTGCGATCGTTGACCGCGCGACCCAGGGTCTGATGCAGGTATTCCGGGCCGGCCGTCGTGGCGTAGACCAGCGCGACGGCGTGGTTGTCATCGAAGTACTCAGGCATCGCGACGCCGGTCGCCTCGGCCTTGAAGAAGGAGGCGAGCCAGAGTCCGATCGCCAGACCGAACTGCTCTTCGGCTTTGAGCGACCATTCGCAGCAACGCATCGCCATCAATTCATGGAAGTACGCCCGGTTCACTTCGGCCCGCACCAGTCGGCTGGCGTTGGCGTCCCAGAACCAGATGTTCGCAATCGCGGGGCCCTCCTGCGGGGCCAGCGACTCGTCGTGATAGTAGTACTTCTCGCCCAACTGGAAGAACAGGGCTGCGGCCGGTGCGTTGACCGAACGCGGGTCGATCTGACGGATGCTCTGAATCGCCAGAGTACGCAACTCGTTCGAAGCATCGTTCTCGGCGACATACTTGAGGTAGGCCAGTGACTGCGGATAGCCGATTCGACCCAAGGCTCGGATGACCTCGGCTTTGACCGCGGCGTCGTCCATCTGCAGCGCCGCAGCCAGCGGACGAATGGCATTGCGGCCGATCTTCGGCAGCGTCTCGATGATGTTCTTCAGCTCGGCCTGTCGCGACGGATCGCCCATGGCGTCGAGCATGTAAGGAATCGCGTACTCGCCGGCGTTCTGCAGCCGGGTGGTCGCGTTCATCTTGCCGCGAATGGTGGTGCTGAGCCGCTTGATCTCCTCGACGATGATACGCGGCTCGGAGCGTCTCTGGAAGCGACCGCGCTCGATCAGATCCAGGAGTTGCTTGCTCAGGTTAGCCAGTTCGGCATCGCGGGACGTCTCCACGACGCGCATCGCCAGTTCGTATCCCTGCGGGTTGTCCTGGCTCAGAGACAGCAGAAGTCCAGCGTCCGGCTTGCCCTGCAGAATCGCCTGGGCATATCCCTTGGCCAGATCGAAACGACCAATCTTGGTGTAGTGGAGATAATCGTTCCAATCGTCCGAGAGGGTGCGCTCCTGCGCGAAACCGGCCCCGACGAGCAAGCATCCGATAAAAAGAACCAGCGCAACGGTCCGTCCGTTCAACATCGAGACGTCTCCCAATAGCCCTCGTCCAGTTATAGGACCCGACCCGACTGCAAACAACGGAAAGAAGTGTTCAGAAAACCCTTACCTCGCGGCATTTGCAGTCGAGCGGTCCGTCCTTTTCTCAGGCGATTACAAAACAACAAGCCGTTGTAATTCTTCGGCCCCAGTCACACCATTCTAAAGCCGAATCCGGGTTCTGTCAATAAAAAACCCCCATCTTAACCTCCCCATTTCCATTGCCCTCCGAGCCTATCTCTCTCTGTATTTCCTATCCGGCTCAGGTTGTCCCGCTCGCACAATCGCCGGTGACGTTCGCGTGACCGGCCTGAATCGAACAAAAAGCACGTAAGGTCCGAAAAACCCAAGATTTCACTTGCGTGCCCCCCGGCCGCGCGGATGATGGTATGTCAGTGTGTTTCAGATTTCACCGGCATTTGTTTAAGGAGGCGACAGATGCGAGTCACGGAGTTTCTGGATCAGGCCGGCGTCAACTACGAGATCTGCGAGCATGTCCCCGTCTTCAGCGCCCAGGGCTTAGCCGCCATCGAGCACGAGCATGGCAAATACGTCGCCAAGCCGGTTATCGTAAGAGCCGATAATCGCTACATCATGTGCGTCCTGCCGGCTCCGCGCAAGGTCGGTCTCCACAGACTCAAGGAGCAACTCGACGCCGAGTCCGTAGAACTGGCGGACGAGGACGAAATCGGCGCGCTGTTTCCCGACTGCGAATTGGGCGCCGAACCGCCCTTCGGGAACCTCTACGAGCTGTCCACGGTGATCGAGAAGAGCCTGGAGGACGATGACCACATCCTCTTCCAGGCGGGATCGCACGCCAAGGCCCTCCGCATGGACATGGCGGACTACCGCGCCGTCGTTCACCCCAAGGTGCTCGAATTCACCTTCTAGATGAGCCAGAGGCAGGATCCTCGCAACCGCTCTCCAAACGACGGAGAAAACCTGGGCAGGCCCGCCAGGGGCCCTGAGACGCCCTTCCGAAAAACCCTGGAGCCTCCCAGGGCAGAGCTGGTTTCCGTTTGGGAGATTTCTGGTTTTTCTCTTGATGTCTCGTCCCCGTCGAAGTTAATATAGGCAAGCGACCTGCGTTCATCTCTACACCATTGAGGTCTAGAGAAGGGCAAGGTACATGGTAAGGGCAGTGGTAGACAACGTGGGAACAACACCGGGAGGAGAGTGTTCCGTCAGCCTTGGGATGAGAATCTTCATCCAGGGCTAGAGGTTTGCGCCCGGTGCAGGAAGGAGGTGGCTCGCCGACTTGGAGGCGTTTCTCGAGAACGCGGGAACAGCAGACAAAGACAAACGGTTGCGGCACGTCGAACCGAACGGACTGGCGAAGCGTGTCGTGGGGGGAAGTAGCGCTGCAGCGCGTGGCGGCGGCGCGAATGAGGCAAGGTTAGTTCAAAGGAGGACCGTTATGTGTAGAAAGCTTACCTGGTTCATGGTGGTAGCGATGGCCCTGGGGATGGTCGCAAGCCTGTCCTACGGCCAATCCGTCAACATCAACTTCCAGAAAGAAGGGGGCGACGAGCCCAACGATTATATCCCCGATTTCGGCTATCCCTTCGCCGATCGCGGCAATGGTTTCAGCTATGGCTGGGACGACAATCTCACCGGCGGCGCTCGCGATCGCGACAAGGATCGGGCACCCGATCAGCGTTACGACACGACGCAGCACTTCTCGAAGAAGGGCGACGCTACCTGGGAAATCGAGTTGACCGACGGCGAATACGATCTGTTCATCGTCTGTGGCGACTCCAACCACACCGACCAGACCAACACACTGAACGTCGAAGGCACGATCATCGTGGATGAAGACGGCGAGTCCGCAGAGAACTACTGGGACGAGTTCAACGTGACGGTCGACGTCGTCGACGGTCGCCTGACCATCACGCCGGCCGCAGGCTCCAGCAATGCCAAGATCTGCTTCATCGACATCACCCTGGTCGGTCCTCCGGCCCAGGCCCTCCTGACGGGTCCGGCCGACGGCGCCGCGGACCTGCTCCGTGACGAGGTCGTGCTGAGTTGGATTCCGGGCGCCTATGCCGAGATGAGCAACGTCTACGTGGGCGCGAGCCTCGACGACGTCGCCGCGGCCGACCTGGACGCCAACAACGTTGCGGATTCCGTCATGGCCGCCACGGTCGACGGTGACAGCTTCGCCCCGGGTCGTCTGGCCTTCAACACCACCTACTTCTGGCGCGTGGATTCGGTCAGCTCCGACCCGAACATTGCCACCGCCTCCAGCGCGATCGGGAGCTTCACGATCGAGCCGTATTGCCAGCCGATCACCAGTGTCACCGCCACCGCCTCGTGCGTAGCCGACCCGAACGTCATGGGTCCCGAGAAGACCGTCGATGGCTCCGGCCTGGACGGCGCCGGCGGACACTCGGCTGACCTGGCCGACATGTGGCTCAGTTGCGCGGACGGACCGACCTGGATCCAGTATGAGTTTGACAAGGCCTATCGGCTCTGCGAGATGCTGGTCTGGAACTACAATCAGCCCGGTGAAGAGTTGCTGGTCTTTGGGAACGGCGCTCGACAGGTCACGATCGAGACCTCGATGGACGGTGCGGCCTGGACCGTGTTCGGCGATGTCGAACTCGCCGCCGCTGCCGGCGTCGATGGCGCCGCGGCAGAGATCGTGGACATGACCGGCGTGGCGGCCAAGTACGTCCGCCTGAACATCAATCTCGGTTGGGGCCCGACAACGCAGGTGGGCCTGGCCGAAGTGCAGTTCAGCTCGATCATCGTTCGGGCCCGTGAGCCGCAGCCGGCTGACGGCGCCGTCGAAGTGGCGGTCACCGACACCCTGAGCTGGCGTGCCGGGCTCCATGCCGACAACTCCGAAGTCTACCTCAGCAGCGACATGGGCGCCGTCGCCAACGGATCGGCGCTGGTCGATGTCGTGGACGGCACCAGCCTCGGTCTCAGTTCGCTGGGTCTGAACATCGGAACGACCTACTACTGGAAGGTCAACGAGGCCAACGGTGCGGATACGCCAGCGTCAATCGACGGCGACGTCTGGAGCTTCACGACGCAGAACTACTTCGTGATCGATGACTTCGAAGGCTACAACGGCGACATCGGCGGCACCTGGAAAGACGGCTGGAGAGCCAACACAGGCGTCCGGGCGCCCGGTAGCACCGGTTCGCCTTCGGTCGACACGGTCGTGGCCCACAGCGGCGCGCAGTCGATGCTGCTGAGCTTCGACAACTTCAAGGTTCCGTACGTCATCGAGGTCGAGCGTTCGATCACCAGTCGCAGGAACTGGGTCAACAACGGCGTCAAGAAGATCGCCCTGTCCATCATGGGCGATCCGGGCAACTCGCCGCGCGAACGGCTCTACATCAAGATCAACGGCAAGCAGATCAACTACGGCGGCGACCTGCAGACCCCGTGGTGGAAGACCTGGACCATCGATCTGGCCAAGCGCGGCATCAACATCCGCCGCATCACCGAGCTGTCGATCGGCATCGGCGATGTCCCGCTGCCGGCCGGTGGCAAGGGCAAGGTCTGGATCGACGACATCCGTCTGTATCGGTCGGCCCCGGCCGGGCCCCACATCGTGGACGCGGCCCTGGCCCTCAATGGGGCGGGCGACTTTGCGGGCCAGTTCGATACGCTGCTGGCGGCCGTCTTGGCGGCTGATCCGGCCATCGTTGAAGAGCTGTCCAGCGAAGGGGCTTACACAGTCCTGGCCCCGACGGACGACGCTTTCGCCGTCTTCGGCATCAACGCCGGAAACGTCGGCTCGGTCGATCCGGCTGTTCTGAACGACATCCTGCTGACCCACGTCATCCCCGGCAAGGTGATGGCGGCCGATGTCTCGCTCGTCGATGCCATCGGGCAGGAAGCCGCGATCATCGCCGGCGATGCGGAAGCCTCCAACGGCGTGATCCACGCGATCGACACCATGTTGCTGCCGTATGAGATCCGCAACATCGTCGAGATGCTCGGCGTCGCCAATGCTGACGGCGACCTGGCCGGACAGCTCAGCGAGATCATCGGCGTCATCGAAGGCGACGCGGGCCTGCTCGGTCTGCTGACCGGTGAAGATGAGCACACCGTCTTCGCGCCCACCAATGCGGCGATCGCCGCCCTGCGTGTGGATGCCGATGACAACCTCCTGCTCTACCACATCGCCGCCGGCACCCTGCTGAGTGGTGATGTGCTGGCCGCCGAGCAGATCGAAATGCTCAACGGTGGCGTCCTGATGCAGGACGGCGGCATCCTGATCGACGTGGCCGGCAACGAAGTCATGTTGACGGTCGTGGACATCATCGCCTCCAACGGTGTCGTTCATGTGATCGACGCCGTGCTTCTGCCCATCCCGGTAGTCGAGAACGGCAGCTTCGAACTGCCCGGCACCGAGAAGCAGGTAGGCTTTGACGCCGTGCCCGGTTGGGCGACCGACGCCAACGTCGTGGACTCCGGTGTCGAGACCGGTTGGACTCCCACCGATGGCGAGTGGACCGCGTACCAGATGGGCGGCGATCCGGCCATGTTCCAGATGACGCCGGTAACGCTGGCCCCTGGCGACCTGTTCACGCTGAAGTTCGAT
>JANQFY010000024.1 GCA_028277585.1 Sedimentisphaerales bacterium | reverse complement strand
GCATAAGCCCCAAGCCGCAAGGGGTGGTGGGCCTGTCCACTGAGCAGATGCAGGGCGCCACCATTTTCCTCGATGCCGGATGGGATTTCGAGAATGTCTGGGCGATTCGGGAAGGTGAAGGCTACCCGCGTTTGCGCTGGGAAACGGAGTGAATTGGAGAGAGCAATGAATCAGCGGATGACGTGGATTGTAACGGGCATTGAACTTCTGCTCGCTGGAATCGCTTGGGCGCAGCCGGAGATTGAGATTCGTCATGTCAAGTCGCTGGAGAGCCCCTTTCCGATTGCGGGGGTCAGCGGAAACAGCCATTTGCTTCCGGGCGTGGCAGCGAACGGGCCGTGCCTGGCGGTGAGTTTCGCCACGACGTACGAGGATTGCACGGCGGCTTTCTACAACGCCAAGCTGGAATTGATCGCGACGTGGCGCGAACCCATGGCTGGCGGGGATAAGGTCATGTGCCTGACGGCCGGCGATCTGGATGGGGACAACAAGAGCGAGATCGTCTTGACGATCCGCATGCAGGCGCCCGGCGCATACGCCTTTCGCTGGAACGAGGAGACGCGGAAAATCGAACAGCTCTGGTCGTTTCTCGACGTGAAGAAAGGACCATACTACCGCGGCATCGAGGTGGGGAACTTCACGCAACACAAAGGCAAGGAAGTCTGTTTCGGCGGCAACGGCAGCGGTCTGTATCTACTGGACCAGAACGGCAAGCTCATCGCCCATTCGAGTGTGCCCACCAAGACCATTCAGCGTATCGATATCTGCGACCATGACGGGGACGGCTATGACGAGATGGTTATCTCAACCGGGCGCAGCCCGGGGCAGGTCACCTATGCCCGGTGGGAGCCAAATACGTACGAGTTCGAGATCCTCTGGACCGCCAATGTCACGCCGGGGGGACGCGGGGGCAACAATTGCTACGAGGCACTGTATCATCCTCAGGGCCACCCTGCCGGCGGCGGCGCGATCGCTGTCAGCACCGAGCGGGAATCACCGAAGGAAACGCGGGCCGGCTCGTTGCTCATGCTCGATATGAACGGCAAGGAGCTCTGGCACTACGTGTATCCCCCTGAGGACGAACGAGGGGGCGCATGCGGCTTTGCGGATATCACGGGCGACGGCGTCCCCGAGATCTTCTCGCGCTACTCACGCGAGTTGACGGAGCCGCGTGAGCTCGGTGTGCTGATCCTCGACAACACGGGGCGCCGCCTGGCAAAGATCCCGAACGTGGCCGCCAGTTCGGCTGGTCCCTACGCCTTTCGACCCAATGGGCCGGGAACGAAGCCGGTATACCTGATTGCCACACCAGAGGTATACGAAGTCACGCTTCAGGACCGTTGAGACGCGGCTCGTGACACCTGGGAGCGGGCGCGGTAGAATGGCGACCCATGGATGGGCCGCGGATGTGGTTCGGTCTCGATCTGGCATGGTGTGGCGGCTTGGCCGGTCTTCGTTGTTGAGGGCGTGCGATGGATTCTGTTTGGCGAGAGGCAATCCTACTGGTATGCACGGGCATCGTCAGTCTCGCACCAGGGCGGCTGGATCGCTTCGATCTGCTTCAGTATCGCGACGAAAACGGTGATGTGAAGCGCATCGAGACCCCGGCTGATTGGCGGAAGCGGCGGGCGGAGATCCTCCACTCGATGCAGCAGGTCATGGGAGAACTGCCGAGCGAGAAACGCCGCGTCGACCTGGACGTGCAGGTAGAAGAGGAAACAGACGCGTGCTCGTACGTACGGCGGTTGATTACCTATCAGTCCGAGCCGGACTCGCGAACGCCCGCCTATCTCTGCATCCCCAAGGACGTACTGGCCGGCCAGCGTCGTGCGCCGGCGGTCCTCTGTCTGCACCCTACGGACAACAAGGTCGGACACAAGGTCGTCCTCGGGCTGGGCGGCCGAGCAGGCAGACAGTACGCCGCGGAGCTATCCGAACGAGGTTACGTCACTCTCTCACCATCCTATCCTCACCTGGCGAACTACTGGCCCAACCTGGGCGGGCTCGGGTACGTCAGCGGCACGATGAAAGCCATTTGGGACAATTCCCGTGGGCTGGATCTCCTGGCCTCGCTCCCGTTCGTGGATGACGCCCATGGCTTCGGCGCGATCGGTCATTCGCTAGGCGGGCACAACGCCATCTACACCGCCGTGTTCGACGAGCGGATCACGGTTCTCGCCAGTAGTTGCGGCTTCGATTCGTACCTCGATTACCGGGACGGGGCCGAGCGCTACTGGTATTTCGGCCAGGGCTGGTGCCAGATCCGCTATATGCCGCGGCTGTCCAACTATCGCGGCGAGCTGGATGCGATCCCGTTCGATTTCCCCGAACTGCTGGGGGCCCTGGCGCCCCGACCGTTCTTCGTCAACGCCCCGCTGCACGACGACAACTTCCAGTGGAAGAGCGTGGACCGATGCGCGGCCGCGGCTCGTCCGATCTACGAATTGCTGGGCGGCGCCGACAACCTCGTTATCAAACACCCCGACTGCGATCACAATTTCCCCAGTGAATTGCGGGAGGCGGCATACGAAATGATCGACTCCGTGCTGCGTCCCGGATATGCTGGGGGTGAACGCTAGATTTAGCGACGGTAACACTGTGACATATTTCGAGGACACATTATGAACTCTGTTTGTCGATGGACGATCTGGCTGGTGTGCATGGGTATCATGGGTTTGGCTCCAACAGGAGCGACGACGTCTGATTCGGATCTGGCGAAGGAGATCCTGGCGAATGAGGAATTGCCCAAGGTGCTGGCGCGAGGCAAGGCGATTCTGCGAACGGGCCTGAACGCGGGCAGCGGGTATGGAGAAGTGTGGATTCGCGACCTGAACACGTTCATCGAGTTGGCGCTGGAGGTGCAGGACCGCGATCAGATCCGCGAGTCGCTGCTGATCTTCTTCCACTTCCAGGGCGACGACGGCAATATCATCGACGGGTACATCCCGGCCAAGAAAGCCACGGGCGGATACGAGTACATCCTCTCGGCCCAGATCCCCGAGTTGCGGGGACACAAGAACACGGTCGAGACGGACCAGGAGGCCTCGCTCGTCCAGGCGATCAAGCGATATGTGCAAACGACGGGCGACTCCTCGATACTGCGCGAGAAAGTCAATGGGCTCAACGTACAGGACCGACTCGAGCAGGCCCTGCGTTTCCTTTTGGCGCACCGGTACGACGCGAAGTATGGGTTGATCTGGGGCGCGACCACCTCGGACTGGGGAGATGTGCAGCCCGAGCACTCCTGGGGCGTCCGGCTCGACGAGAGCAGCCACCGGGCGATTGATATCTACGACAACGCAATGTTCGTCATCGCGGTGAACGACTACGTCGAACTGATCGGTCCCGACTCGGACAAGGCGGCCGAGTGGAAGGCCATTGCGGCGAAGATCAAGGCCAACACGCGCGAACACCTCTGGGATGCGGCGCGGCACAAGTTCCGCCCGCACGTCTACCTGGAGGGCTCGCCCTTCCCGGCCGACTTCGACGAGGAGCGCATCTACTACCACGGCGGCACGGCAACCGCCATCGAAGCGGGTATGCTGACCAACGAGGAGATCCTGCTGGTCCTGGGCGATATGATCAACAACATGCGTTTCGCCGGCGCCGGCTCGATCGGCCTGACGGTGTACCCCCCCTACCCGGACGGGTACTTCAAGAACAAAGGAATGGGCCGCTTCTCGTATCAGAACGGGGGCGACTGGACCTGGTTCGGGGGCCGTATGATCCAGCAACTGATCGCGCATGGCTACATCGAGCAGGCCTACCGCCAGATGCTGCCGATGGTCGAGCGGGTCGAGAAGAACAACGGCTTCTTCGAGTGGTATACCGTGACGAGCGAGCCCAGAGGCTCGGGTCTGTTCCGCGGCTCAGCGGGCGTACTGGGCAAGGCGATCCAAATGCTCCAGGCCTGGGCCGAGCAGCAGTAGGAACACCAGCGTTCTATCCAGATCCGACAGGAACTACCGGAAGCAGACGATTCGACCCAGGTCGGTGCTGACCAGGAGCCTGCCTTCCGCGACGGCCAGGCCGTAGGCGCGACCGGCGACGGTGGTTCTCCAGAGCTCGCGGCCGGTCGCCAGATCGTGGGCGACCACCAGACCTTCTCCCCCAGCAAACAGGGTCTGGCCCGCCAGGATCAACTCATAAGGGCAATCACAGGGAACGCGCCACAGGAAACTCGAGGGCAGCTTGTCTTTGAGCACGGTGATCTTGGCGGCTGTGGCTTCCATTTCTCGCGTCAGATTCGCGCGATCGGCTGCGGGCGCATCGGCGGCGAGCTTCTTCTTTTTCTCGGCCAGCTCTTTCTGTTTCTGCTGCAGCTCTCTGATTCTGCCCTGCAACCCCAGATAGGTGTTGCGATCGAATGCCTGGAGTTGCCCGTCGGCGTGCAGGTAGACGACGCCCTGGTGAATCACGATCGAGGTCGCCCGGGGGAACGTCACCAGCCGATCCTGCTGCTGACCGGTGAAGAAACGCAACTCGCCTTCCGTGCCATGGTTCTGCCCATAGCCGTGCACGAGAATGGAATCCTCGGTCAGCAGGCCGAAGACTCCGCCGAACCCTGACTTGCCGACGCTCTTGAGCACATTGCCGCTGCCGCGGTCGAGCGCCACCGGAGCCTGACGTCCTTGCGAGAGATAAATCTTGGTCGACGAGGCCAGCATCGGACCCTGGGCGGCCATGCGGTCGTAGCGTTTGCGGTAGAGACCGTTGCCCAAGGCATTTCCCGTCGCGGCGTCGAGCGCGCAAACATAGGTCTCCTCCCAGGGCAAGAGCGAGACGGCGAAGTAGACCTTGCCATCCTGAACGAGAGCGCCGGTTCGGCACGGATGGAGGGAGGTGAGCTTGCGGTTGACGGGAACCTTGCGATCCTCCGGGGCCCCTTGATAATCCCACACGGATTCGCCCGTCGCGGCGTCGACGCAGTAGACGCGTCCGTCATCGGATCCGAAGTAGAGTTTGCCGTCATGGAAGGCCGGCGGCACGCGTACGGGACCGTTGGCGAAAGCCACCCATTTCTCCTGGCCCGTCGCGGCGTCGAAACAGTGCACGGCGTCGTCGACGGAGCTGCCAAAGAAGACGCAGCCCTGGGCGGCCGTAACATGAAAAACGGGATCGAAGTTGCGCATGGACTTGAGCTTGCGAATATTGGCGTACGAGTCCCACTTGGCCGGGCCGGCCCACGCCATCTGGGGAGCCTCAGGCGAACGGTATTCCCAGGCCTGCTCCAGGGGGACGGTCAGCGACTCGCTCGTGACGCCGCTGCGTCGATTGTCACAGCGATATGTCGGCCAGTCCTCGGCCTGAACCCAGGCGGGCGTCACCGCCCAAACGAAAAGGGCAACTCCCAGAATGATCACGGTCTGTCGATTCATGTCTTCCCTCTGTCTATTGACCATACTTGCAGCGATGTCAATCTCTCGAACGTCCTAGCGGGTCACACGCACCTGTCCGGCAGGTTCGGCCGGGGCGAAGACCAGAGACGTCTCCAGCCAGTTCCCGCAACTGCAACCGCCGCCGCCCTCGGGCGAAAGCACCATCCCCTCGCCGGCGATCGTACTGAGCCAGCAACTGGGACGCAGATTGTACCAACTCGTGACACGCTCTTTGGTCACGTCCCACATGGCGACCCGCCGGGACTGACCCCGATAGATCAGCGCGTGTTTCGTGCCGCAGTAGGTGGCGCAGCCTTCATGTCGTCCCATCGCGGAGGTGACCAGTTGCCCCGATTTCAAACTGTAGCCGCGTGGCTCGAGATAGACACGGTCGCCCAGAACCACCGGATGCTGCATGTGTCCACTGTGATTGTCGCTGGGCCAGGCGTGCTCGGCATGCCACCGCGACGTGCCCGTTCGGGCGTCGAATCGATAGAGGTGGTACTTGCCGGCCGCCGAGGAGGCGATGATGACGGCGTCGTCCGTGCTCGCAAGGAAGAAGACGACGACCCCATCGGCCGTATCGATCGGCGTCTCCCAGCGAACCTGCCCCGTCCGGGGCTCCAGGGAGACGAGATACTGGCTCGACCACAGACGCCCGTCGTTGAGCCGGCGACTCGACGACGCCTTGAGCTGCGCATCGCGGGACTCGACGAAGACGATCGCGTCGTCCGTCACGGCGATGGTGGTATTGATCGCGAGGCCGCCCGGCCGCGTCCAGAGCCGCTCCCGCGTCTGAAGATCGTAGGCGAACAGCGCATCGCTGCACACCTTCTCGGTCCCATAGCCACTGGTCTTGTCGTACCAGGACTGGCCGCCCCAGAAGTCGGTGTAGACCGTGTTCTTCTTAACGGCGCTGGCGAACAGGACACCGTCGTTCTGGGCGACATAGCCCCAATCGTAGTCTTGGGGAGCAAACTCTTCGGGCAGATTGAAGACATCCACGAGATTGCCGTCATAGTGGTCAATCATCCAGCACTTGTCTCTGATGGCGACGTAAAGCGCCTCGTCGTCGCTGCACCAGTTGCTTGCATCCCGGGGAAGGTTAACCCGCTGCATGGGCGGGATCTCCAGCGACCAGAGGATCGTGCCGTTGTAGGTGTCCAGCGCGACCATGCGGTTCATGCCCTGGTGGAACAGTCGCCCGTTGGCGGCCAGCGGCGCCGGCATGCGCGGATTCCGATCGACCCCGAAATCAGCGCCGGGCTTGCCCAACCACTGGACCTGTAGCTCATCGGTGCCCGCGGCGCCGCCCAGATCATCGTAGCTGTTGGCGGTATTGCCCGCGTCACCGTACTGGTGCGTCCAGGAACCGGCCCCGGGTGACACGGCCTTAGCGACGATGCAGGTTTCCCCGGCATCGGTGGTCTCGTTGCGGAACTCGATCTGGGAGGCTTCCAACCAAGCCTCGATCGCATCGAGCGAGGGGCTGCTCAGCAGCGCCGCTCCGCCGCGGGGGCGCAGGACGCGGAACAGTTCGCTCGCCTGCCCGGGGCAGTCCCCCTCGAACAACATGCGCTCGGAGACGATGAGATTGGCGAAGTTGCTCGGGTAGGGCGTTTCGGCCAGACTCTCGATGTGCTGGGCGGTCAGCCGCGTGCCGTAGACGCCCGCCTGATACAGCCGCCGGCGGACTTCGGTGACGCGTTCGGCGTCCTCATCCAGCCCCACCACCGTCAAGTGGGTATGGGCGGCGATGGCATGGGCCAGCGAGCCATCGACGAGCCCCCAGACGAGACAATAGCCCTTCGTGACGTCCTGCTCCAACATCGCTCCGACGAGCTTCTCGATCCGTTGGGCCCGAGTCGGATCGGCCGAGAACGAAGCGTCATTGGCCAGCGGATGCACGCTGTAATTCAGCGCCGTGTCCAACTCGTATACGTCGGTGCTCCGCTCGACCCTGTCGACAGGCGCCTTGACGCGATAGGCGTAGACCTCGTCCAGCCGCAAGCCCTCAAGGAGCATGGCGTGACGCGTCTTGAGTTCAGCGTCTTCGACTCGCTGACGCAACGGGCCCTGGTGGGCGCCCTCCAGCCGAATACTGGGCGAGTGCTTGGCGCCGGGCCCGGCCAGGCCGTATTCGAGAATCGAAGGGCAAGGCTCCTTCGTCCACCAGTGGACCAGAGCCTCCGAGGGTGTTACGTACTGGACATAGGGACCCAGCTCCAACTCCAGAGAGGCGCCGGAAACCGAACCGCCGAGGAGAAGGGCCAACAGGGCAATCACGAGAGATGTCAGGCGAACATTCGTCTTCATTTCCATTCCAGTCAAAGAGACGATAATTAGGGCTCCTCACGCTCAGGAAAGCCAGTTCACTGCCTGCTCATCATACCAGAATCCCCTCCGCCGCCGCAATCCCCATTCCAATTCTCAATCACCCGGCCGGCCCCAAAAAACAAAGGCCTAACAAAACCCTAGTCTTCGCTGAATGAAAAGTGGTATTATAGTTTGGCAGATTGTGGAAGGAAACCGATGGAAATACCGGCGCCCCAGTTGGAGGTAACCTGACCATGAAGCAGCCGAGACAGAACGCATTCACCCTCATCGAACTCCTGGTCGTCATCGCCATCATCGCCCTGCTGATGGGCATTCTCATGCCGTCGCTCAAGAAGGCGCGGGACCAAGCCAAGAACATCGTCTGCCAGTCACACGTGAAGAACCTCGGTGTCGCGTTTCGCATGTACCTGGACGACAACGACGGCAAAACACACAAGACGCCGAACCGGGGACTTTGGGACAACGAGTGGGAAGGAAATGTAACCATCAGGGATTATACACTTGACGACCAATGGGCCTATTGGGGCATCGCCTATATTTCCTACGCCAAGAACAAGAAGGTCTTCCGATGTCCCGGCACGATCCGCAACGACGACTGGCCGGAGGTCGGGTGGGGAGAATTGTACCAGAAGTACTTCAGGTACTGCTCCTATGGCGTCAACAGTTACGTCGCCCCGAGAGATGGCAAGCCCGTGATCAGGGTCGACCACGAATTCAGTCGCCATGAAGAAATGATCGTTTTCCAGGACCATATCGAGCAGAGGCTGGACGGCATCAATTCGGACATGTTCTGCATCGGCCCCAGTGCGAGCATCAGCCTGTCGCAGTGGCGTCCGGGCACTTCCCTGGTCGATGGCGACTGGCAGGGATTTGACACGATCCGGGAGTGCTTCCGCCATTCCAAGGGCTCCAACACCCTTTGGCTGGACGGGCACGTCAGTCAGATCAAGGAAAGCACGGGTGAGGATGTCCCGGTCTACTGGTATACGGGCGACCGCACGGATATTGTGCGATCGAAGTGATTCTTTTGCGAGAAGGAGCCGCAGCGTGAACATCACACACCGCTTTGTCTGCCTTGCCCTGGTTGCCGCCTGCCTGGGCGTCTCGGGCTGTAAGAAGAAAGGCGCCGTTACCGAACCAGTCACAGTCGATCAGTCGCAGATCGATGCGGCGCGCGATGCGGCCACGCGGGACATGCAGAAGGTCGCCGTCAGTGGTCTGAAGAAGAGCCATATGGGCAAGAAATGCGTCGTGACGGCCTACACGATGGAGGACAAGTCGCAACTCGGCCCCCCGCCCCCTCCCTTTGGCATGGTGCGTCTGTTGGGAGACACCACCCTCTACCAGGGCGAGTTGGTAGATATCGCCCCCGGCACGCTTACCATTCAGGCGCCGTACCCGACCGCGGGACGCGTCAAGGAAATCGAGATCGACAAGGAAGACATTCAGTCTGTCCACCTGGCCAGGTAACCTCACGTGGGCGTCGCCATGCGTTCGACGTAGACGAAATACGCGCCGCACATCGCTTGGCCGTCGGCATCCAGGAACGTGGCGCGGATGTCGACAGGTCCCTTGTCGACCCCCGCCTCGAAAGAGATCGTTGCGCTAGCCTCGTCGACGGGCTTTGTCTGAGAGCGACCGTCAATATCCAGTCGCGCCGCCGCGACCGGTAGCGCCTGGCACTCCGGGAAGCGCCAGCGCTTCTGCTCGACCACGGTCTCATCCGCCTTGGGCTCTGCGGGAACGCCGACTATCGGGGCATCAACACCCCTGGGCCAACGACGGACTCCGAAGCGGTACATTCCCGCTTGAGCCGCCTCGACAGGCCAATAGCCGTTGATCCTTCTCCCCCGCCGCACATCCCCTTGCCACCAGATGTGCTCGGTCTCCGAATCGAGCATCCAGGCGTCCGGCCCCAGTTCCACCACGCTCTGCCGGGGCGAGCCGATGATCGGCCTTTCGCAAGGCTGCTTGCGCGCCAGCCCACATCGCTTCCAGTGCGCCTCGTACCGCTCTCGCAATTCCTGGACCACCTCGGGATGCTCGGCCGCGACGTCGTTTTTCTGCGCCGGATCGGCCTGGATATCGTATAACTGCCGCCCGTTGATCAGTCGCCAGCGCTGGGTCAGAACGACGCTGGAAGTCCACGTGACGGGCGTCTCCCGATTGTTCTGGCTGTGCAGCACCCAGTTGCGATCTTCCCAGTTCTGTGGCGGAGATTTCAGCAGCGGCGCCAGGCTCCGCCCGTCCAGACTGGGAGCGTCCGGCCAATGCAGGGAGCACAGATCGATCAGCGTGGGCAAGATGTCGAAGTGCGCCGCCAGTGTCCCGATGTCCCGGGGCGGTCCTAACGAACCAGCGGGCCAGCGTACAAGACACGGGACGCGATGCCCTCCTTCGTAGACCGAGCCCTTGTGCGCCCTCATGCCGGCGTTATATACGTTCCGGCGATGGGCCGTACCGTTGTCGGTCAGAAATATCACGATCGTGTTCTCAGCCAATCCTTCCGCCTCCAGAAAGCGGCCCAGTCGCCCCATATTCTCGTCGACCCGAGCGATCGAGGCATAGAAGTTGTCCAATTCCTCCGGCAACTCCCGCTCACGATAGGGGTCGAGCCACGCGCGGCGCACGTTCCACGGAAAGTGCGGCACGTTCGGCGCCAGGTAGATGAAGAAGGGCCGGTCCCGCCTGCCACGAATGAACTGCATCGTTCGGTCGAAGAAGACATCGGTGTTGAAACCCTCGGCCCGCTCCCATCGACCGTTGTGGCTGTAATGATCGTCGAACCGGTCGTTTCCCCAGTGGTCGCTCGTGGCCGCCAAGCCGCAATCACCGATCCCGAACCACTCGTCGAAACCCCGATCGATCGGACGATAGGGATAGTTGTGCCCCAGGTGCCACTTGCCAAACAACGCCGTGCGATAGCCGTTGGACTTGAAGACGTCCGCAATGGTCGTCTCCCCGCGCGGCAGGTAGTTCCGCATGTTCAGCGTCCGGCGGACCCCGACCCGATCCGAGAGCTTGCCGGTCATCAGAGCCGCCCGCGTCGGGGCGCAGAAGGGATTGACGTGGAAATTCGTGAATCGCACGGACTCAGCGTGCAGGCGGTCGAGATGAGGCGTCTTCAGCACAGGATGACCGTGACAAGACAGATCGCCATACCCCTGATCGTCCGTCATGATTAGAAGAACATTCGGACGCCTGCGTGAGGGTCTAGTGGAACCGGCCCGGACGCCAGGGCCGCCCAGGAGCCCCGCTGTCGCCAGGGCGCCGGCCTTGAGAAACGCTCGTCTTTGCATCTTCGCCTGCCCTCCACAGAGGTGCGTCTTCCGCACCGGCAACGGTCGGTCCAGCGTTCGATTCCAACGACACTCTAACAGGCTGTCCCCCGCCGTCAATTCCTTTCACCCCGAGCGCCTTTCATAGGAAGACGGCGATCCTCGACAAAGGGCCGGCTGGCTGGTAAGATCTATACATCCGCCATAGTGTTTATATAGTTTTCTTTACTCGGACGTGCAAATGCGACCCCCGGCCCAGATCGTCAACTGGCTCTCCCTGGACAAGATGTTCCGCTGGCTTCAGACGGCCCCGGACGAGGCGTCGCACAAACGTCGTATGGCGATCTGGCTAACGCATACGGGCAAGCTCCACGCCAACAAGGTCGCTCAGGCGCTGGGCGTCTCCACCCAGGCGGTCTGGTTGTGGATTCGCCAGTACAACCGCCAGGGGCCCGATGGGCTCGAACGGAAAGGGCGCGGGGGGCGCCGCTGGGGGTTCATGACACCCGAGCAGGAAACGCGGCTGCTCCGGCCCTTAATCCAAAAGGCCCGGGCGGGCCATCCCCCCAAGCCCAGCGCCATTCGTCGAATCATCGAAGACGAACTGCAAACGCCCGTTTCCATGTCCTATGTCTACCGCCTGCTCCAACGACACAACTGGGCGGGTATCATCGCCCAGTCTCAACATGCCGGGCCCAAGCCGAAAGACAGCGAGACCTTTGCGGCGCTGGCCAATCCCTGGCGGAGAGATGCTTGAATCGTCGCCGCCTTCACTTATTGCTCTACGACCGTTGTATAAAATCCGTTTTATCTTGGCGACCTGCTGAGGAAGCGGTATCTTGTGACATACAAATGGGAATCGTGGATTCGAGGAGAGCATTTTATGGCGCCAGCGGATCAGAGGGACACTTCCAGCAACATCGTCCAGAGTTGTATCGAGAAGGTCACAGGTCGAGGTCTGTCCGTCGTCCTGCCGGAAGGACGCGACCCGCGCATTCTCCAGGCGGCCCGACAGATCAAGGAAGCGCAGATCGCCGAGCCGATCGTGTTGGGCAAGTCTGAGAAGATCGAGGCCGCGGCCGCCGAGGCCAACGTCTCGCTGGCCGACATCCAGACATTGGACCCGAAGGAGAGCCCCAAGCTGGATGCGTACGTCGCCGAGTACGTCAAGGGACGCGACGACATCGCCCCCGGTGTGGCCCGCCGGATGGTGGCCAAGCCCCCCTTCCACGGCGGGATGATGGTCGCCTGTGGAGACGCCGACGCGATGGTCGCCGGCGCGGTCAGTGCGACCGCCACCGTGATCCAGGCAGGCACGCTGACGATCGGACTGGCCGAGGGCATCGAAACGGTCTCCAGCTACTTCCTTATGATCATCCCGGACTTCCTGGGCGAGACGGACAAACCGTTCATCTACGCCGATTGCGCGGTGAATATCGACCCCGACGCGGCCCAACTGGCGGATATCGCCCTGGCTTCGGCCCAGAGCGCCCGGGGTCTACTGGGCGCCGAACCCCGCATCGCTCTGCTCTCCTACTCGACGCGGGGCAGCGCCGCCGGGCCTAGTGCCGAGAAGGTCGTGCAAGCGCTGGAGATCGCCCGGTCCCGAGCACCGGAACTGGCGATCGACGGCGAATTTCAGGCCGACTCGGCGATCGTGCCGCGGGTGGCGGCCAAGAAGGTCCGCGGTGAGAGCACCGTCGCCGGAACCGCCAATGTCCTGGTATTCCCCGACCTGGACGCCGGCAACATCGCGTACAAGCTGACCCAATACATGGCGGGCGCTCAGGCGATCGGTCCCCTGCTGCAGGGCTTCGCCAAACCGGTGGCGGATCTGTCCCGCGGGGCGTCGGTCTCGGACATCGTGACCACGACGGCCATCACACTGGCCCAGGTCCAAGAGAAGAATTGAAGGTCAATCCCAATACATAGAGGTAGCCTCCCACGATGAAGGTTCTGGTGATCAACGCCGGCAGTTCCTCGATCAAGTACCAACTCTATGACATGCCCGACCGCCGCGTACTGGCCAAGGGTCGCGTCGAACGGATCGGAGACGACCAATCCGAACTGTTCCACACCTGTGGCGACGAAACGGTCACGCGCAAGGAACCCGTCGCGGACCACGAACGGGCGATGGAGCTGATTCTGGACATTCTCACGGACCCGCAGGCCGGCGCCGTAACCGAACTGGCGGAGATCGCTACGGTCGGACACCGCGTTGTCCATGGCGGCGAGGAATTCACCGGCTCGATGATCGTCAACGATCAGGTGCTGGCGTCGGTCGAGCGTTTCGTCGATCTGGCGCCCTTGCACAATCCGCACAACCTGGTGGGCATCCGCGCGGCCCAGGCCAAACTGCCCGATGCAACGCAAGTCGCTTGCTTCGACACCGCCTTCCACACGACGCTGCCCGAAGTCGCCTACATGTACGCCCTGCCCTTCGAGTTGTACGAGAGGTTCCGCGTCCGTCGCTATGGCTTCCACGGCACCTCGCACCGCTATGTGGCGCGGCGGGCCGCTACGTTGACGGGAATCGACAAGTACCAGTCCAATACAATCACATGCCATCTGGGTAACGGCTGCTCCATCGCCGCCGTTCAGAACGGCCGTTCCGTCGATACCTCGATGGGGTTCACCCCCCTGGAGGGCCTCGTCATGGGGACCCGAACGGGGGATTTCGATCCCGCGATCCTCTTCTATCTGGCCGACAAAGGCTACGACCTGACCGCCCTGAACACACTCTGCAACAAGAAGAGCGGCCTGCTCGGACTTTCCGGCGCCTCCAACGACATGCGGACTCTGGAGAAACTCGCCGCCGAAGGAAACAGTCGCGCCGAACTGGCGATCGAAGTCTTCTGCTATCGCGTACGCAAGTATCTCGGGTCTTACTTCGCCGTGTTGAACGAGCTGCACGCGATCGTCCTGACCGGCGGGATCGGGGAGAACTGCCCGCTGGTGCGGAAGCTGATCTGCCAGAACCTCAGTCAGATGGGCATCGAACTGGACATCGGCGTCAACGAGAAGGCCATCGGACAAGAGATCGCCATCACCACGCCGGACAGCAAGGTCGCCGTGCTGGTGATCCCGACCAACGAAGAACAAGCCATCGCAGGCGACGCGTTTGAACTGGCCGCCCAGGTGGCGAAGTCACCCTAGGCATATCGGTCGCCCGGCAAATCTCTTGCCGACAGAGCACCGTGGGCGGCTTGAAAAGAGCTACATTCTACAGTCGAGGCAGAACGGAACATGACGGACATATCAGACGACAGACGGTTCCTCGTGGACGTGGGCCTGCGGGATCTTCCCTTCCCCATCCGGGCCGTGTCTCGGGACCACGCGGACGGACAACAGACCATCGCGAACATCTCGATCAACGCCCGCATCATGCAGGCCTTCGAGGCGCGTTGGATCGACAAGTTCATCCAGATCCTTCACAGCCACCGCGACAACATCGGCACGCGAACGCTCCGGGGAAACCTAAAGGACTACATCGCGGAATTACGGGCCACGGCGCTGAAGGTCGACTTCGACTATCCCTTCTTCGTGGAGAAGCTGACCCCCGTCTCCCGGGAGAAGTGTCTGGTGCGCTATCTGTGCCAATACTCGGCCAAGGCGCACTCGGTCGAGGACCCGGCGGTGGTGACCTTCAAGATCCAGACGCCCTGCATTACGACCTATCCGGCCTCCGACGCGCAGAGCCCGAAGGGCTTGTTCGGACAATTGAGCGTACTGGATATCGCCGTGCAGAGCCGGACCGACGTCTTCCCGGAGGACATCGTTGAACTCGTGGACCGGCACGTGCTGGCCTCGGTGTATTCCTTCCTGGGCGAGGAAGACCAGCGAGCAATCATCGAGAAGGTTCATTCCGAGGAGAAGACCAGTGTCGTCGTGGTGGACGAGGTGAAGAAGGAGCTGGCCCGCGACCGGGACATCGAATGGTACGCCATCGATTGCTCCAACTACGGGATGCTCCATTCCTACAGTACGGTCATCCGAACGGAGAAGAGCGCGTGGGTCCCGTTCAGTGGAGTCGACGATCACATCTAGGGCCAATACAACGCTGATACGAATGTCCTTGAGAGATAAGGCGGGTGGAAATATGGAGACAAAGACGTACCGAAAGCTCACCCCTCGGGAACGGGAAATACTCCGGATGCAGGGCTGTTCAGCCGAGAGTTGGCAACACGTGGAGGTCACCGACGATTTCGACCCCGCGTACGTC
>JANQFY010000203.1 GCA_028277585.1 Sedimentisphaerales bacterium | reverse complement strand
GGGTCTACCCGCGTCGGCAATGAAGTCAGTGCAGTTCTCCGCCATCTGCACGGGGCTGCGCCCGCTGCCCCGCAGCGCGACATCGAACTTGTACACCTCCTGCGGCGCGACGTGGTACTTTCCGATGCGACCCGTGCGGTAACCCGCCTGCGAGAGCAGTACGGGCAGGCTTCGGACGCGATCGAAGCTCCTGAAATGGTGGTATGAATGCTGGTGCCCATATTGGCCGTTGTAGTGGTTGTATAGGCCGCTGAGGATCACCGAGCGGCTGGCGCTGCAACTGGCGGTTGTGCAGAACGCGTTGCTGAAGCGGACTCCTTCGGCCGCGAGCCTATCCAGGTTCGGGGTCTGAATGACAGGATTGCCATAGCAGCCCAGATCGCCCCGCCCGTGGTCGTCACTCACGATCAAGACGATGTTGGGTCGTTTGCTCTGGCCGGCAACGCTGCGGCGCATCGTCCAGGAGGAGGCGGCCAGGGCGGCGACGCCGGCGCAGCCTTTCACAAAGTCTCTGCGTGTTGTCGATCGACATGCCATACTGCATCTCCACTGGATGGCCCGAGAGGCTTGTGGGCGACCGTTCCGAATTGGGGGCGATCCTACCAGATTCCGGTGAGGAATCAAAGGCCGTTCCCGTTCGACTCAGGTGTTGGTTGAGACGTCGCGCTCCCAGGCGGCCAACTCGGCGCCGAGGGAGGCGACGATGTCCGGGTGACGCGGCGCCAGGTCGTTCTGCTCGCCCAAGTCGTCATCGAGGTTGAACAACTGCTCGGTGTTGCCCTGGATCAGCAATTTCCAAGGCCCCCGGCGGGCGGCGCGCTGATTCTTGTACTCCCAGAAGACGGTTCGCTCGGGCAGTTGGGCGTCTCGGGTGAGTACGTTCGTCAAATCCAGGCCGTCGAGTTCGATTCCGGGCGGCAAATTCGCTCTTGCGAGGGACGCCATGGTTGGGAAGAGGTCCATGCCCAGGACGGTTTGGTCGCAGGTCGTCCCCGGCTTGATCCGGCCCGGCCAGCAGGCGATGGCGGGGACGCGATGCCCTCCCTCCCACAGGCCGCCCTTGAAGCCACGCAGAGGTGTGTTCTTGCCCTGTTTGTTCGCCCCGTTGTCGGAGCAGAAGAAGATGAAGGTATCGCGCTCGAGACCGAGCGTCTTGACGGTCTCGACCACGCGCCCGATGCTCTGGTCCATGATCTCAACCATCTCGCGATACGCCCGCTTGATCTTGGGGCCCTTGGTCTTGGCGCCCTTGCGACCTCCGGGCAACCGCTCAGGCGGGTCCTGGCGGCCCTGGTAGGGATAATGAGGCGCCTCGTGGGGCAGGTACAGACAGAACGGTTCGTCCTTGTGTCGCTGGATGAAGTCGACCGCGTGCTTCGTGATCAGGTCGGTGACATAGCCTTCTTCCGGAGTCTTCTCGGCGCCTTTCCACCAGTCGGCGATCTGGGCCTGGTCGATGTGGGTGTGGTAGTCGACATTGCCGCTGACGTAGCCAATGAATTCGTCGAAGCCCTGCTTGGTGGGGTTGAACTCGACGCGGTAGCCCACGTGCCACTTGCCGAACAGGCCGGTGACGTAGCCCCGTTGTTTGAGCACTTCGGCGAACGTGATTTCCTTCTGCGCCATCCCCGTTTCGCGGGCCGGGCCTTTGGCGGTGACGACCGCATCGATGCCGCACCGCTGCTGGTAGCGGCCGGTCAGCAGCGCCGCCCGCGTGGGACTGCAGACCGCGCCGTTGGAGTGATAGTCGGTGAAGCGCATGCCGTTGCGGGCCAGCGCGTCGATATTCGGCGTCGGAATCCAGCCACCGTAACAGCCGATGTCGCCGTAGCCCAGGTCGTCCGCCATGATCAGGATGATGTTGGGCCGCTCTGCACGGGAACCGCCTGCAGTGACCGTCAAGGGCTTGCGGCAAGCGGTGGTTGCCAGGGCACAGGTTGCCAGCTTGAGGAATCGTCGTCGGCTGAATGCGTTCATTGCGAATCTCCACAAACTTGGCGGGCAAGGGGCAGGGGCCCCCGCAGCGGATCGCCGCGGGGGCCCCATTGGTGTCACTTCTTCTCGCAACGCTCCTTGACATCGACAAAGCCGACGTCAATGTACTGGCCGCCATCGGTCTGATGGCAGTGAACGGCCAGCTTGTTCAGGCCCGGCTTCAAGGCGTCTTTGGCCTTGGCGTTCAGCGGGGTGCGCACGTAGCCGGTGGTGTAGCCGTCAAGCTTGGCAACGAGCTTGCCGTTGATGTAGATCTCGGCGTCTTCATCGTGGTGTACGGACAGGTACAGTTCGCTGGGGACCTTGCCCTCCAGGTCGAAGCTGCGTCGGATCCAGATGTCCGACGTGTCCCAGGTCGTGCCCACGATGGCGCCGGGCGTACTCTTCGTGCCGAACCCGCCTTTGCCGATTCGCCAGCCGGAGTCGTCAAAATCGGCCTTCTCCCAGCCCTCGCCGGGCTTGGTCATCGTATAGCGCCAGATCTGCCCCGATTTCTGCGAGGTCGGGACGATGGTCGTTACGATGGGCGGGGGCAGATAGAGCTTCTCGCTGGCGGCGCGAACCTTGTCGGTATCCATCTTGATCATGGCGCGGTCGTAGGTGAGCAGGCCGTTGACCTCGATCTCGACGTCGGTGGTCTGGGTGTAGACTGCCGCGGCCAGGCCCCCTCCGATCAGGGAACGCAGATTGCTCAGCAGGTTCAGATAGGCGTCCGTGAGTTTCTCGCGATCCGTGTAGCTGCGATAGCCCCAGTTCTTCTCGTCCTGCCAGGTATGGCCGCGCACGGGCAGTCCCAAACCGCCGAACTCACCCAGCACGACGGCGCGGGCCTCCTCGAGCGGCGGGGCGGACGGACCCGGATAACTGTGGATGTCGTGGACGTCGCCGACCTTCTTGTCCGTCCAGCCGCTGGCATTGTTCACCAGTCGGGTCGGATCGAGTTTCTTGGTCATCTCTGTGATGCGCGGCGTATCGTACTGTCCCCAGCCTTCGTTGAAGGGCACCCACATGACGATGGAGGGGTGGTTGTAGAACGCGTTGATGATATTCGTCCACTCTTTCTCGAACTGCTTCTTGGAGGTGCGCGTCTTGTTGTTGGCGTTGGGCATGTCCTGCCAGACGAGCAACCCGAGCTTGTCGCACCAGTAGTACCAGCGGGACGGCTCGACCTTGACGTGCTTGCGGGCCATGTTCATGCCGAACTGCTTGGTCACCTCGACGTCATAACGCAGGGCGTCGTCGGTCGGGGCGGTGTAGAGTCCGTCGGGCCACCAACCCTGATCGAGCGGTCCGTAGTGGAACAGCGGCTTGTTGTTGAGGAACAGGCGGTTGATGCCATCTTCGTCCTTGGCCAGCGAGATCTTCCGCATGGCGAAATAGCTCTGCACCTCATCGCTCACGATGGGCATCCGGAAGTGTCCGAGCGTGATCTTGACATCATAGAGGAACGGATCGTCCGGCGACCACAGGTGCGGATCGGGGATCGGGACCTCGATCTGGTTCAGGCCGCTGACCTTGCCGACCACTTCACCCTTGGCGGAGACCTCGACGGTTACCTTGTCGCTGCGCGTCAGCTTGGTTCCGATCTCGACGTTGAGTTTGGCGTTGTCGATATCCGGGGTGAGTTTGAGACCGTCGATGTATCGTCTCGATACCGGCTCGATCCAGACCGTCTGCCAGATACCGGTGACGGGGGTGTACCAGATGCCGCTCGGCTTGCGAACCTGCTTGCCGCGCGCCTGATCGCCTGCATCGGTCGGGTCGTGGACGGCCAGGACGAGTTTCTGCTGCCCGGCCGGCCGCAGCGCGTGGGTGATATCAAACGTAAACGGGTCGTATCCGCCCTGGTGGGTGCCGACCTTCAGACCGTTGACCCAGACGGTGGTGTCCCAGTCGACCGCGCCGAAGTGCAACAGGATCCGATTCCCCTCGCCCCAGGTTTGCGGGACGTCGAACTTGCGATGGTACCACAGTTGCTTCTCCGGTCCGACGTTCTTCATCACGCCCGATAAGGCCGATTCGATCGCGAAGGGCACCAGGATCTGTCCATCGAACTGACGGGGTTGTCCCTTGCCCCGGGGGGTAATGGCGTAATCCCATAGCCCGTTGAGGTTGAGCCAATCCTTGCGGACCATCTGGGGTCTGGGATATTCAGAAAGGGCGTTGTCCGGTGAGACGTCCTGAGCCCATTTCGTCATCAACGGGCCCTGCGCCGGCTTCCAGGCGGCCTGGATACTGGCGCCGCAGAGCATCACGAGGACGATCGTCAGCAGCAGGGCGGGATTCCCGATGCGCGGCCGGGTTGTGGGGGACTGGGTGTTCATCGCTAAACCTCCAAAGACAAGGGTGTTTCCGCGTTCGCAGCACGACGCCGTGCCAACGCGCCAGGAAACCGGTGGGGCGAAACCCCATTCCCGTCACCTGAAAAATCGAACTGTAGACCCTATCCCAATGTGGACCGCCTTTCAACGAAAATGTGTCGTTGCGGTTGCAGAGTCGATCTGATATAACCGATTCAGGGTGGGGAGCATTCGGTGTTGGCTTTGGTGGCTGGGCGGCAAGGTCAAGAGGCGCCGGAGCCAACTCAGAATCGCATGTCAGGTCAGGGTCGGAGGCGCTGGTGGGATGTGGTGGTTTGGGCGCGTCAATCGAGGTTGGGTGCGTGGTATAAGATTCCTCTGCATATCCGGCTTGCGGTCTGCGCTCTCGGTGGAAAGGAGGTGAGCGGACCCATTGCCCGATGGCATTTCGTACGTGAGTAGGCGGTAGATGTGATCCGCGTGACGCCGGCGTCCAGGTGCGGACGGAAAGCGGCGCGGCGGGATCGGCGTCAGAGTGCAACTATTCTGTAGGAGGACCATCATGTGTAAACGATCTTCTCATGCCATTGTAATGACCTTGGTGCTGAGTTTGGCCACCGGAGCATGGGCCGACTTGGTGGGGCACTGGCGGCTGGACGAGGGGGCCGGAACGGTCGCGGCCGACTCCAGCGGAAACGGCAACGACGGCACCTTGGATGGTGGTCCGACATGGGTCGAGGGGCAAACTGGAAACGCGCTCGCATTCGACAACAGCCGCGTGGCCATCCCCGCTTCCGACACTTTGACCGGCGCCCTGCTTCAGGGGGATTTCGCCCTGGTCGCCTGGGTCAATCCCACGCGAGCGGGCAACACGTGGAACCAGATCTTCCGGGCGTACCGGGAGGCGGGCTCCAATGACTCGCTGTTCCTCAACAACGATGGGCATCTTACATGGCGCGGCTTCGTCAACGGAGGTTGGACCGTTCTAGCCTCGAGCCCCGCCGATGTCGTTCCCGCCGACCAGTGGACGCACGCCGCGGTGGTGGGAGACGCGTCGAACATTCGCATCTATGTGAACGGAGAGCTCTCCGTGGAAGCCGCTCGGCAGGTAACGGACGGTGAGAATGTGAACTACTACATTGGAGGTGACCCTTCAGCAGCCGGCGAGTCTTACCAGGGTGCAATCGACGAAGTAGCCGTCTTCGACCACGCCCTGAACGAAGGAGAGGTCGCGCGGGCCATGGCGGGCATCGCTCCTCCTGGACAGGCCGGTGGACCGAGCCCCGCGAGCGAGGCGACGGATATCCCGACCGATGTTGTTCTGAGTTGGGAGCCGGGCGAGTACGCGGCGACGCACGACGTCTATTTCGGCACGGTCTTCGACGATGTCAACGATGCAAGTCGCACCGATGACCGGGGCGTGCTCGTCAGCCAGGGGCAGGCGGACGCCAGTTACGACCCCGAAGGGGAGCTCGAATACGGCGTGACCTACTACTGGCGCATCGATGAGGTCAACGCGGCGCCGGACAACACGATCTTCAAGGGCGAAGTCTGGAGCCTCACCGCCGAACCGCTGGGTTATCCGATTGAGGGCGTGGTCGCGGCGAGCACCGGAGCGATCCTGCCTCCGGGCGATGTCGCGAGTATCGTTAACGGGGCCGGCCTCGACGCCGACGATCTGCACTCGACGGACAGCCCTGATATGTGGCTTGCCAGCCCGGTCGGGGACGAACCGCTGATCCTTACGTTCGAGTTTGATCGCGTCTATAAGATGCACGAGATGCTCATCTGGAACTACAACGTTCAGTTCGAACTGCTGCTCGGCTTCGGTGTCCAGAACGCCACGATCGAGTACTCGGCCGATGGTGTCGAATGGATGTCGCTGGGCGATGTGGATCTGGCTCAGGCGACGGCCCGAGCGGACTACACCGCCAACACGGCCGTTGATCTGCAGGGCGTCCCGGCCCAGTATGTTCGACTGACCGTCAACGCCGGGTTCGGCCAGATGGGCCAGTTCGGCTTGAGCGAGGTTCGCTTCCTGTACATCCCGGCCCACGCCCGTGAGCCGCAACCGGCCGATGGGGCCGCGGATGTTACGGTGGCGACCGGCATGGCCTGGAGAGCGGGCCGTGATGCGATCTCGCATGAAGTGAATCTGGGCGTCGATCCCAACGCCCTGGATCTGGCCGGGACCGTCGACGTCCCGAGCTTCACGCCCGATCCGTTGAGCCTGGGGACCCAATACTTCTGGCGCGTTGATTCAGTCCAGGAGACCGAGTCCTGGGCTGGCGACGTCTGGAGCTTCACAACTGAGGCGTACATCGTCGTCGAGAATTTCGAGGTGTACGATGACGAGGAGAACCGCATCTATCAGACCTGGATCGACGGCTACGGCGTCGAAACGAACGGTTCGACCGTGGGCCACCTCGAATCCCCGTTCGCCGAGCAGACGATTGTCCACAGCGGCGCCCAGTCCATGCCGCTGTTCTATGACAATTCCAGTGCGGCGGTTTCCGAAGCTGAGGTGACTCTGTCCCAGGACTGGACGACCAATGGCGTCAAGAGCCTCTCGCTGTTCTTCCAGGGCGAGGCGGACAACACCGGCCAACTGTACGTCAAGATCAACGGCACGAAGGTTGCCTACGACGGTGAAGCCGGCGACATCGCTGAGAACATCTGGATGCCCTGGAACATCGATCTGTCGACTGTCGGCGCCAATGTCGGCAATGTCACTTCGTTGATCATCGGCATTGAGGGCGCCGGGGCAGAGGGTGTTGTGTATGTCGATGACGTTCGCCTGTATCCCGATGTTCCCGAACTGATCGTGCCGGTGGAGCCGGACGAGGCCAATCTCGTTGGCTACTGGTCGTTTGAGAGCGATTTCACCGATTCAGTGGGTGGTCATAACGGCACGGCCATGGGCGACGCCCATGTCACCGGCGATCCGGAGCGAGGGCAGGTTCTGTCTCTCGACGGCGGCGCCGACGCGGTGGAGATCCCTTACAGCGCCGAACTGAATCCCGAGGCGTTCACCGCCAGCATCTGGGCCAATCCGGACCCGGCCGGCAGCAACCACCGGTCGCCGATTACATCGCGCGACGGCGGTCCGCCTCGAGGGTATATCATCTATCTGGAGCCGGGCAACACGTGGCAGTTCTGGATCGGCACCGGCGCCGGTTGGGACAACACTGGAGGCCCCGCCGCGGCCCTGGGTGAGTGGACGCATCTGGCCGTCACCTATGTCGATGAGGCCAAGGCGCTCTACGTGAATGGACGCCTGGCCGGCCAGGGCACGGCCCCGATCGGGGTGAACACCGCTCAGGTGCTGCGGATTGGTGGCGGCGCGACCGAATTGCCCGACGGCAACTACTTCTTCCAGGGAATGCTGGATGAGACCCGGATCTACAACCGGGCGCTGTCCCCCGAGGAGGTCGCCGGTCTTGCGGGTCGCACCGCTCCAATGCACAAGGCGTTCTAAGATCATAGCGCTGCGGCCAAGACGCTGAGGCGTCGATACGGTCCGGAGCATCGCGAGTCTGTCACCAGCGGGCCGGACGACGATATGTCGTCCGGCCCGCTGTCTTGCGCTGTCTCTCACGGTTCCGGTGACTGCGTAAACGGCTTTGACACGGGAGGATAGGGCGGGTATACTCCCTGGCGCTTGCACGGCGATCCACGCTACGAGGGAGGCTGCAAGCATGATCGAGTGATAATCAAGACCAGCAGCGAAGGAGATATGCCTGTGAACGCCCACACCGAGCCGTTTGGACAGACCGAGGACGGTCAAGAGGTTCATGTGTACACGCTAACCAACTCGAAGGGCTTCCGGGTCCGAGTCACGAATTTCGGGGCGACTCTGGTTTCCGTGCACGTGCCCGACCGCCACGGTAGTCTGGGCGACGTGGTGCTCGGCTTCGATTCGTTGGCGGGCTATCTGACGCAGACGGCTTATCTGGGCAGCACGGTGGGACGCTACGCGAACCGAATCGGCGGCGCCACGTTCACGCTCGACGACGTCGAATACCCCCTGGCGGCCAACAACGGGCCCAACCACCTGCACGGCGGTACGTGCGGGTTCGACAAGGCGCTCTGGAAGACGTCCGAGGCGGTGGCAACCGAAGACGAGGCCTGGGTCAAGATGACTTACCTGAGCCTGGACGGCGAGGAGGGTTATCCCGGGAATTTGCAGTGCACGATGACGTACACGCTGACGAACGCCGATGAGTTGCGTCTGGACTACGAGGCTCAGACCGATAAGAAGACCGTTGTCAACCTGACCAATCACAGCTACTGGAACCTCGCCGGGCAGGGGCAGGGGGATATCCTGGGTCACCAGTTGATGATCAACGCCGAGCGATTCACCCTCGTCGACCAGGGCCTGATCCCCAGCGGCGTGATCGCCAGCGTCCATGGCATGCCGCTGGACTTCACCAAACCCCGCAAGATCGGCTCTCGAATCGGCCAGACCGCTACGGGCTACGATCACAACTACGTCGTCAGCGGCAAGGCAGGCGATCTGAGGTTCTGCGCCCGGGTCTGTGACAGCGGCACTGGTCGGGTCATGGAAGTCCACACGACCGAGCCGGGCGTTCAGCTCTATACGGGCAACTTTCTCGACGGCTCAATCCAGGGCAAAGGCGGTCTCGCCTATGAGAAGCACGCGGGCTTCTGTCTGGAGACGCAGCACTATCCCGATTCGCCCAACAAGTCCGAGTTTCCCCCAACTGTGCTCGAGCCGGGGCAAACATTCAGCAGTCGGACCGTGCACAAGTTCTCCGTCCAGTGAGTGCCCTGCTCCGCAGACTAGCTCAGAGTCGCTCAGGCGAGATAGATTGAATCCCCAGGCTCGATGGCGGGAATCTCGTCCCGGTGCGCCTGAATATCCTCCTGCTCTAGGGCAAAACTGGGGGCGATCTCAATCAGGCAATCAACCGAACCGTCCGGCCGGCGCGGGACCTCTACCTGAGCTGATTCCAGCCACCGGGCGGCCCGTTCGATCATCATGGCGCGGGTCGACTCGGCGCTGTCAACCCCCGTGGCGTTCTTGACGGGGGCGAACTGCTCGTCCCGGTCGATGTCGAGGATGATCGAGCCCGCGGCCAGGGGCAGGGCGTCGAAGATGAACGATTCGAGCTTGACGCCGTTTGGTTCTGTAGGCTGGACGACAGCGCCCTGGCTGTCAACATGCGGGATCTTCTTGACCGCCCGGTGCAGGGGCAGCGAGCAGTCCTCCGAGTTGAGCTTTTCGATGAAATCAGTGTTGATAATGTGGATCGCGATGCTGCCCAGGTGGAAGAGGAGTTCACCCTCGGCGTTTCGCTGCTCCGCCAATTCATCGGGTAGGTCGCTGTATTCGATAACGGTAACCTTGTCGTTGACCAGGCAGAAGTTGCCCACCTTCTCCTTCGGCTCACACTTGATAACCGCTTTGGAGGACATCTGGGCCCCGTCCAAGACGTGGAGGCCGATAAAAAGCGGGTCGAACAGCTTGACGAGCGGATTGTCCACCTGCCAGTAGCTGAGGTATTCGACGCCTCGCTTCTTCATGTCCGCCAGGGCCCCACTTCGCTGGAGAGCCCGGATCGAGCCGCCATGGCCGTCCGGAGAGCGGGCGATCGAGCTCTTGTCGGCCAACAGGATCTTTCCGTCGGTCCCGAAATTGGGCAGCGTCCCTTGCTGGAAGATCAGGACGTTGTCTTGCCCGAGCCCATAGTAGTCGTTGGACTCGAATATCTCGACCGTCGCGCCATGGTTTAGGGGGCTGGTCATGATATACCAGGGGCAGGCTGCGCCGTAGCGGTCGGAGACGGCCTTGATCGTTTCAGCGAAGATCTGGAACAGAGTCTTGTTCTCGATCGGGCTGATTGGGTAGTTGCCCTTGGGGCCATCGAATCCCAGTCGCGTTCCTTGGCCGCCGGCGACGACGAATGCGGCTACCTTTCCCGCTGCGATCAGATCCTGGCCCAGACGCGTCGCCTCCGCGTATCTATCGCGATCGGCATCCGTCTGGGGCTGGCAGCTATAGGACTTGGCGGGCTGGAAATCACCCGGTTCGATCGGGGTTTCATCGCCGTTCTTTACCAATGTTTCGGCCCACGTCGGGATCTGCGCCAAATCCAGGTCGGCGATCTGGATCAATAGGGCGTCCCGTTCGGCGGGGCCCAAAGCCTCCCAGAAGCCCAGAAGATGGCTCTGCTTGCATTGCTCCAGTCCGTTGCGGGTGCTGTCCAAGTTGCTTCGATCAGTCATTGAGCGACTCCAAAACCGGCAAAAACGCGATCTTACGGTCTGCCCAGAAAAATTCAAGGAAACGGATGAAATATACGAAAAGAGTTTGACAGGGTATACGGGTTGTGCTAGTATTTTTATTGAAGGCAAGTAGGTTTATCCAGGCTGTACTATTATATTCCAGATCGTCATCATATTTTCGCCTAGCACTTCATATCCAAACCTGCCTGCCTGGGAAAGAACTAGATTCCCTGTGTGAGGAGAGTATCGGGGCGCTACTGCCCACAAGCTGTTGTTCCGATAACCAAAAGGTTTGACCGTTCAACCCGGCCGCTTCGTTCTGATGGTATGTACTCAGGAGGTTCGCGACGTGACTGATGTCTCGGTCGGGTGGCAGCAGGATTCACCGGCATCACAGCCAAAGTGGCATTATTGTTTACGCGGTCGGTCTGCGAATCTCACGAGAAGTGAAAGGAGAGCAACATGAGAAGAAAAGGTTTTACCCTTGTCGAGCTGCTGGTCGTTATCGCGATCATCGCTCTGCTGATGGGCATTCTGATGCCGGCGCTGGCGCGCGTTCGCCAGCTGGCCTTTAGAATGACCTGCGGCACCAACCTGGCCGGTATCGGCAAAGCCATGCTGATCTACGCCAACGACTACGAGGACGAGCTGCCCCGCGCTGGTGGTCGCAACTCCGACTGGGGTACTGTGGGCACCCGCTGGAATGCCGACGATCGGTTCCAGGCGTACGGCGTCGGAACCAACGGCGACGGCGGTGAGGCTTCGATCTCGTCCTGCTTCTATCTGTTGGTCAAGTACGCTGAGGTGACTCCGAAGTCCTTCATCTGTAAGGGCGACACCGGGACCACCGAGTTCTCGCTGGCTGACGAAGACTCAATCTCCTCGAACACGTTCGAGTTGATCGATGCTTGGGACTTCGGTGAGGATCCCACGGACAACTGCAGCTACTCCTACCACCTGCCGTTCGGGCAGTACGCCCTGACGACTTCCAGCGAGCCGGGCCTGGCGGTCGCGGCCGATCGCAACCCGTGGATCAAGAGCCCGGCCGGCGATGTGGTGGAAGAGAACTGGTCGAACTTCCAGCCGGATACCCAGAACTACAACGGCACGACCGAGACGGCACTGCTCGGCAACGCCATTGCCCACCAGGGCGACGGCCAGAACGTTCTGTTCCTGGATAGCCACGTCGAGTTCGCCAAACGCTCGTTCTGCTCGCTTGAGGATGACAACGTCTACACGCGTTCGACGATCACGAACAAGGGCGATGCCTACGGCCAGCGCCCGACCCCGGGCGCCAGCGAGAGGCCTTACAGCCGTAAGGACTCCCTGCTGGTCCACGATCCTGAAGGTGGCATGAGCGGCGGCGCCGTCCGACGCTAAGCATTTGCGGGATCTGGTCCGACAAGTGGATAGCAACGGGTGGCCCCGTCGGCAATGACGGGGCCGCCCATATCCTCTCGAATACGCTCTTTGAAAATCTGGAATTGCGATCAAGCGATGATAGCTGTCGCGCAAGCGGTGGTGAGCCAACAGGTGAACTGGCCGAAGGAAATGGCGGGGCGAGTTGATTTATCCAGTGTTTTACCTGTAGCTATTATATATTCCCCATCACCTCGTTTCTCATCCCTAGGCGGATAGCCTCGAATCTCCTACCTCTTTCAAGAAGTTGTCGTCGCTTCAACTGTGTCGCGCCAAGGATGCGCTCAAGGTCTGTTCCAAGGTGGTCGCTGTCTGGTTTGTCTGGGCGTACGCGGCTGTCTTATCCCCTTCTCGCCGCCTCTAGGAAATCACAAAGTCGTCGTCGGGACGCGTTCTGCGCCCGAGGACCGTCGCGCGCAGTTCGCAGAGCACATCTTCTTGTGAACAATCGGTCAGGCTCGGCGTCTCTAGCGGCCGTGTACAGATTGCTCAACGAAACCAGGAGATTGGCGGGTGGAAATCGTCCGAGCCTTTAGGAGCAGGGCTGACGTACGCCCTGACCACCGATTACACCGGCGCAGGTGCGCCGGTACTATGCTGCCCTCATCCATACAACTGATCCTCCGATTCTTTGGAGCACGGTCGGGCCCGCCTCTCTCCCACACGTGGAAGGAGAATTATCATGAAACGCAAAGGCTTCACACTGGTTGAGTTGCTGGTCGTCATCGCGATCATCGCTCTACTGATGGGCATTCTCATGCCCG
>JANQFY010000198.1 GCA_028277585.1 Sedimentisphaerales bacterium | reverse complement strand
CTGGATGGACGCCGATCGCCTCTCGGCGCTGGGGCTTAGTCCCGACGAGGTGGCGGCCGCGATTCGCAGCCAGAATGTCCAGGCTTCGATCGGCGCCGTCGGCGCTACGCCGGACGATGGCGGCAGCGAACTGGCCTATACCCTCAGAGCGCAGGGGCGTCTGAACGATCCCGAGGAGTTCGCCAACATCGTGGTGCGCACCGGCGCCGACGGCGCCGTGGTCTACCTCAAAGACGTCGCCCGTATCGAAAAGGGCGCGAGCCAGTACCTTTACGTCGCCAGCTACAACGGCCAGGCTTGTATGGCCATGGGACTGACGCGTACGCCCGGCTCCAATGCGTTGGAGACCATGAACGCCGTCGATGCGGAACTGGACCGGCTGACGCAGCAGTATCCGTCCGGCCTTGAAACCGTGCTGCCCTACGACGCCACCGACTTCGTACGCACCAGCATCCAGGAGATCGTCACGACACTCGGTCTGACCTTCTTACTGGTGGTCATCGTGTGCTACGTCTTCTTGCAGGACTGGCGCGCCACGTTGATCCCTTCGATCACAATCCCCGTTTCCCTGTGCGCGACCTTCATCGTCCTGGGGGTGCTGGGTTTCAGCATCAACACGCTGACGCTGTTTGGCCTTGTGCTGGCGATCGGCCTGGTGGTGGACGATGCCATCGTGGTGGTCGAACGCGTGCTGGAGCTGATGGAGAGTGAGGGACTCGATCACAAGGCCGCAACGATCAAGGCGATGCAGCAGGTCACCGGGGCGGTCATCGCTACGACACTGGTGTTGCTCTCGATCTTCGTGCCGGTCGGTTTCATGGGAGGCATCACCGGTAAGATCTACCAGCAGTTCGCCGTGGCGATCTCGGCCGCCGTGCTCTTCTCGACCGTCAACGCTCTGACACTCAGCCCGGCCTTGTGCGCCACCATACTTCACGTGGCGAAGCCCAAGCAGCACGGCCCCCTGCGCTGGTTCAATCTCATCCTCAATCGCGTTCGAGGGCATTACGTTTCCGGGAGTCTGGGGATTGCCCGGCGGCTGGCGATCACGCTGTTGATTTTGGTCGGTGTATTCGGCGGGGTCTACGGGCTCTTCTCGATGAGTTCAACTTCCTTCCTGCCCGATGAGGACCAGGGGATTATCTTTGGGCTGCTGCAGTTGCCCGAAGGGGCAACGCGCGCCCGCACGGAAGCCCTGCTCGACGAGGTGATCTCCCCCTTGCAGAACGAGCCGGGTGTCAGCTACGCGCTTCATGTGACGGGTTTCAGCATGATAGGCGGCTCCGGCGAGAATGTGGCCTTCTTCATGTTCGGCCTCGATAACTGGACGACCCGCGATTCAGCGGAACTGAGTGTCACCAGTATTCAACAGAAGTTGCAGGCCCGCTTGGCCGCGGTGCCGGGCGGACAATTCAACCTGTTCGTGCCGCCGGCGATCATGGGGCTGGGCGTCAGCGGCGGCATGGACATTCGCTTGCAGGCGACGGGTGACGACGATCCGCAACAGTTGCAGGCGGTGATGAATAATTTCCTGATGCAACTGAACATGGCGCCGGAAATCATGTTCGCTTTCAGCGGGTATTCCGCCAGCACGCCGCACCTCTATCTTGAAGTGGACCGTGTCAAAGCGTCTCTGATGAAGGTCCAGGTCGGGCGCATCTTCACGGCGCTGCAGAACTACCTCGGTTCGCTCTATGTGAACGATGTCAACTTTGACGGGCAGGTGAACAGGGCCGTCATTCAGGCCGACTGGCCGTTTCGGAAGAACCTCGATGTACTCGACAAGATCCACGTGAAGAACGATGCCGGCGACATGGTGCCCTTGGGGAGTTTGGTGAAGATCACCACCACCCTCGCGCCGCGCACGATCGAACGCTACAACAAGTTCTCCTCGGCCAGTATCAACGCGATTGCCTTGCCCTTTATCAGTAGCGGCGACGCGATGGCCAAAGTCTCGGAGATGGCGCAGCAGACCTTGCCGGAAGGCTACACCTTTGACTGGTCGAGCCTGAGCTATCAGGAATCGCGGGCCGCCGGCGGTACGACCATCCTGTTCCTGATGGCGATCGTGTTCGGCTATCTCTTCCTTGTCGCCCAGTATGAGAGTTGGACGATTCCTTTGCCGGTAATCCTATCGACTGCGGTGGCGGTCCTCGGTGCCTTGGCCGGACTGATGGCGGTAAAGCTGCCCCTGAGCATCTACGCTCAGCTCGGGATCATCCTCCTGGTCGGCCTGGCCAGCAAGAACGCGATCCTCATCGTCGAGTTCTGCAAGAGCCGGCGCGAAGAGGGGCTCCCGATTCTCGAGGCGGCCGCCGACGGCGCCAGGCAGCGGTTCCGCGCGGTGTTGATGACGGCCTTCACCTTCATCCTGGGCGTA
>JANQFY010000178.1 GCA_028277585.1 Sedimentisphaerales bacterium | reverse complement strand
CTTGCCCCCGGCGCCAAGAACGACGATGTCACCGGGCGTTTCGCGCAGGACGTCACGCGTCACCGCCGTCGGCTTACTCAATAGTTCCTCCAGTTCCCGCACGTCGCACACCATCGCGTCGCTCCAAAAAACCACATGTTCCGTTTCCCGCTGCGACGCGGCCCTTCATACCGCGCCATCGGTGTCCCGTCAAGGCCGCCTTCGTACCTCACGTCCAGGGAGCCGCCTCATCGGTGGTAATCACCAGGGTCTTCGCGCTCTCGGTTTGATTCACGATGCGTCTCCACCATCGGAATCAGAAACGCCGCGTCCGCCAAACAGTTTCTCCCGATATCGAACGACCAGCCAGGCGGCTACGGCCAGGCCGTATAGGGCGCCGAGGGGGACGGCAAGGAACAGTTGCGTGATCAGGTCGGGAGGTGTCACCGCTGCAGCGATCAGACACAGCACCGGAAATCCGAAGATCGCGAGGCCCTCTTTTCGAATGGCTCCATTCCGGTCCTTGCCCAGTAACACCCTGAGCAGGCAATACAGTCCTCCGGCCCCGCCCGCAACCAGAACACAGAACAGAATCTCCAGACCACCGATAGTCACGCCGACTCCGCCAGAAATCGAAAGCACCTTCGTCGCACAACACTAATGTCACCTGCGACCATGATAGTGTCATCACCCCGGCCGGACAAGACCCGTCTCCAGAGCGCTTTCCAACAGAACCATGCTACAATGCTTGTGCCGACAGGAAGAGCGCGTCGAGAGGAGGCCTGGATGGCCCAGACCTCCTCTCGGGCTCACACGAGGTTCATGATCCGCTCGCCGAGTCCCTTCTCGCCCAGCATGACGCTGAGTTTCGAGTTGCCGGCGATCTTCTCCAGCAGTTCCAGTTCCCGCAACCGCATCAGGGTCGGGTTGTTCTCGAACAGCCGGGCCGTGTTCACCTGCGATCGCATGGCGGCCGTCTCTTCACGTCGAGCGATGACGTTCGTCTCGGCGGCCTTCCGCGCCTCAGTCACTCGGTTGAGCAGTTCCTTCATGTCGCCGGGCAGAATTACGTCCCGGATGCCGAGGGACACGACAGTCAGCCCGAGCGCTTCGGCACGCGGCTTCACCAAGTCGCCCAGTGCCGAAGCCATCGCGTCTTTGTCGGCGAGCAAGGCGTCGAGGTCCTGCCCACCGATGACGGCACGCAGCGCCAACTGGGTCTCGCGATACAGCGCCTGCCGGGCGTCGGCCGCTACACGCACCGACTTCTCGGGATGCGCCACGCGATAGGTCACCAGGGCATTGAGCCGCAGCGTGACCTTGTCGGCGGTCATGATCTCCTGGCCGGCGACATCCATCGTCTGCTCGGCGAGGCTAACCGGTTTGACCTCGTACCGCTCGACGTTCTTCCAGAATCGATACGTTCCGGCCGACAGCGTCTCGGTATACGTTCCGTTACGGAAGTAGACCCCGACGTGGTCTTCCGGTACGACGACCTCTTCCAGACTGAGACTGCCACTGGGCGTCTTGCGGATCGTGGCGGCCTCGGGATGATCGAAACGCAGCGTTCGCGCGTCCACGATCTCAGCGCGCACCTTGCGGTGCGTGGTCCACAAAGCCGTCACTCCAGGGCCCACCACCTGGGCAAATCGCCCATCGATCCAGACGAGCGCCCGCTCGTGGTCCTTGAGGTCCAGAACCGTCGCCTGTTCACCCAAGACATCGGCCGCTACGACCAGATCCAACTGAGGGTGCTCCAACCACGGCTGACGCAGGTTAGCCACGTGTACGGCGACCTTGCCGAACGGATCGAAGAACCAGTGGACGCCCGGCTCGAGCAGTCGCTTGAACTCCTGGTCTCGGAAATGCAGACCCTTCTCGTAGCTGTGTACCTTAATTCGTTTCAGAGCCAGCATGTGTTACCTCCTTTCCTTTGTTCATGACACTTTCAATACGTCGTTTCGCACCGGGCCGGTGCAGGCCTTCGGGAAACGGCCGGTCCATTCCACTCCACCGACTCACGCGGAGTACGCTTGAGCCATCGGGGCGCGTGGCCGCGCCCTCCCGGGCGACGCCGCCCGACTCGCCACTGTCCCTCCAACAGCCCGAGCCGAGCCTGCGCCACCGTGGGCGGGGCGCCTTCCGCACGCCCTCAGGGGCGGTATCCGCGCACTGCAAGGCGCTTGCCAATGGTGCGGCCTCGATTCGTCGATTCGCTGCGCGGCGACGAACCGAGAGCCGCTTGTGTCCTGGAACCAGCCGTTTCCCTGGGGCTCATCTGGGACCCTCGTAAGGGTCCTTGGCTGTGAGGAGTGGGATTCGAACCCACAACAGTCACCTTGAGACGGTGATGCTCTCCCATTGAGCTAATCCGTCAGGATTCACTTTCGTTAGAATCCGATCGCGGAACGCGAGACCCGAAACGGGACATCCGTCAGGTTCGTGCCGCCGGCCCAGTGAAATCCACAGGTCCCTTCAACTGATTGTCACGACCTCATTTCAAAGCTCCCACCGCACGTACACCTGGTAAGCGCGCACCTCTGGCGACCTCATGACTCAGCGTGTCACAAGCAAGTGGAAGCAATAAAAAAAGCCTTCTGAGGGGCTACCCAGAAGGCTTGTCGGTCTCTTGTACGATTCCTATTCCTTCTACGGAGCACCTCCCCTCACGGGGTCTGCGCCGCCCATGTTCGCCATATCAGTTTTCTGATATGCCACCACGAGGCGCAGCAATTCGCCCGCCTTGGGTTGCGCTAACCAGAGATGTATTCCGTAGACGAATGACATTTCAATCCTCGTAAGTTCCGATTTCTTTCCGCACGATAGTGTGAAGCATAATTCTAGACACAAGAGTATTCTATGTCAACCCCTTTTTCTGAGAATGTGACATTTCTCTCCTTCAATGAGTCACTGTGACGGCGTGCGTGCCGGTCCTGTTCGTCATGGCGAGGTCGTCGCGACGTTGCCGATCTCCACGGGGACGACAACGACTCTGGGGTCGTCGTTCTTGGGTCGCAGGTCGAGCTTGATCTCGCCGCCTTGGTCGCTGTAGACCGTCTGGTGGGGGTGGACGAAGAGGATGGGAACGTGGGTTTCTTTGGCGCGGGCGGTGAGGAATCTGCAGTTGCAGTCGCCCATCATGCCGAAGGCGGGGTTGATGATGAATTCGGCGCCGTTGGCGACGAGGTTGCGGGCGACGATTGGCTTCTGACGGTCGTAGCAGATCATGATTCCCATCTTGCGGCCGTGTAGCTTGAAGACGGGATAACTCGTGCCCCGCAGGTAACCCGGCGGGTTGTCACCTTTCTTATCGCCATTACTGTAGCCCTGGGCGAAATGCGTCTTGCGGTACTTACCTGCGATCGTGCCGTCCGGACGGATCAGGATCGCGGTGTTGTACGTTTTGCCGCCATCCGCTTCCAGGAGGCCCAGAATCAGATAGACCTTCAACTCCCTGCACAACTTCTGGAAGGAGCGAATGTAGGGCCCGTCGCACGGCTCGGCTAACGCATTAAACCGTTCGGTCAGTTCGGCTCGCTTCTCGCCCGTCGCGCGGATCACCTCGTTGACGACGTAGCCCTCCAGCGCCCCCTCGGGCGTGACAACCAGGTCCGCGCCCTGACGCTGGGCGTCCCGAATGGCCCGCTCGAACGTTCTGGCGTTCGCATCCTTGTCCCACTTGACCGGCTCGATCATCAGACTGGCGATGCGCAACTCGGCTCCGCCGCACGCTGGTGCAAGGAGGCTGAGTAGAAACACGACTCGGCACGGCGCTTTCACAATCCTATCTCCCTTCAGCGCCCAAACGAACTATCGCCAAGCTTGCGCTTGACGCTGCCACCCGGCACTCGTGCTATTTCGAAAGGGCTGCAATCCACGCTGCCATAGCGCTCAACAGAGACGCTAGTGCAGACACGAACGCGAGAATCCATAGACGCGAATCTCGCAGGGCTCTCTCGGCCTCAAGAACACGACGCTGGAGTTCAGCATCGTCAGCTCTTGCGTGGCGTCCAGACGCACTCCGAGTAATGGGGTCGCCTTGGACGTCTACGCCGAGTTCCTTGGCTCTGGCTTCTAATGCTTGTCCGTTGAGTAGTTTCTTCATGGTCTCAGCCAATTGGGTCTTGGCGGCACTCCTATAGCACGACTGTCTTGCCGGGCATGGCGACGGGATAGTTTCCGTTGGCGTCGGGCACGACCGGCGGGGTCGAGTTCATGGTGAAGTGCTCGATCCCCGGGGCGAGTTCCAGGTCCGAAGCCATGGCGTCTTTCCAGGTGATGAGTTGGCCGGACTCGGCGGCCATGCGGCCCAGGATGCCGGCCATCGCGGCGTTGCACGAGCGCACCGTTTCGTTGTACGGCTTGTTCTTGCGGATCGCGTCGAAGAGCAGATCGTGCTCGACCTGATAGGCGTTGCAGCGCGGGCCCTTGTAGCGCCAGATGAGGTTCGACGGCTCGACGTTGTGACCTTTGAAGATACGCGGGTTGCTGATGCCCTCGCCCAACTCGGCACAGCCCTTGGTGCCATGGATGTGGTCGCCAAAGAAGCCCCAGCAGTTGTCCATGTGCCGGCCCTGGGCGAAGAGGCGCGTCCCGTCGGCGAAGTGATACTCGACGGCGTAATGGTCGAACAACTGATCGGCGTGCGTGCGGGTCTGGCGCCCGCCCTGACCCTGAGCGGAAACGGGCCAGGCGTCTTTGCACCAGCAGCAGACGTCGATGTTGTGGATCAGCCAGTCGAGGATGAAGCTGCCGTTGACCCAGGTGAAGTTCGAATAGTTGCGGATCTGGTGGGCCATCTCGGTCATGCCGGGCGCCTTGGCGGCAAAGCCGACGGGCGTGTGCTCGCGATAGGCCCAGCAGGTGATGATGTCGCCGATCTTGCCGTCGTGGAGTTGCTCGACCGCTTCTACCAGCGGTTGGTAGTGACGGCTCATCAGACCACTGGCGATCTTGAGATTCTTCTTCTCGGCCCGCTCGCCCGCCTTGAGGACGCGGCGGATGCCGGGGGCGTCGACGGCGAACGATTTCTCCATGAAGATATGGCAGCCCTTCTTCACGGCGTATTCGACGTGGAGCGGCCGGAAGGTCGGAGGTGTCGCCAGCAGGACGACCCCGCCGGGAGCGATGGCGTCGATGGCTTTCTTGTACCCGTCCATGCCGACGAATTGACGCTCCTTGGGGACATCCACCTGCGCGCCCTTTTGCTTGGCCAGCCCCTTAAGACTGTTCTCGAGGCGAGTTTCGAAGACATCCGCCATGGCGACGAGCTTCGTGGGTCCGGCGGTGGAAAGCGCCTGGGCGGCCGCACCGGTCCCGCGTCCGCCGCAACCGACCAGGGCGATCTTGATCGTGTTGTGCTCGCCGGCCCACGCCCGTGCGGCGATGCCCCCGGCCAGAGCCACGCCGGCCAGGGCGCCGGAGGTCTGCTTGAGGAAGTCACGGCGGGATGCGGACGGTTGCTGAGAAGTGCGGCTGGCGTTCATGAAGCTCTCCTTTCGTTCCATGCGATCAATGATGGCTCTGGTGAACGCCCCATTATCGCTTTGCCGGGCCCGTGAAGCAAGCCTAAGTGGTTGCTTGAACGCAGAACGTTCCCAGGTTAGCATAAGTTTTTCGCCGGGCGGAGGTTATCACATAGGCGATCGAAAGCAACAGAAGACGGAGTGGCTCATGGATCAGAAGAAGGCTCAAGCGCTGGCGCAGCAGTACCATGACGAGTTGTTTGAGCAGGTGATCCCGTTCTGGGAGCGGTGCTCGGTCGACGAAACCCACGGCGGGTACTTCACGTGCCTGGACCGACAGGGTGGTGTCTTCGATACGGATAAGTTCGTCTGGCTACAGGCCCGCCAGGTCTGGACGTTCGCGATGCTCTACAATCGGTACGAGCAAAGACCGGTCTGGCTCGAGATCGCGGCCCAGGGGGCGGCGTTTCTGACCCGTCACGGCATGGACCTGGAGGGCAACTGGTACTTCGCCCTGAATCGAGAGGGTCAGCCCCTGGTGCAGCCCTACAACATTTTCAGCGATTGCTTCGCCGCGATGGCGCTGAGCCAGTACGCCCAGGCCAGTGGTGACGACGAGGCGCGAGAGATCGCTTTGCGCACGTACGATAACATCCTCAGGCGGCAGGACGATCCGAAGGGCAAGTACTCCAAGATTGTGCCGGGCACGCGCCCGCTCAAGTCGCTGGGTTTGCCTATGATCCTGGCGAATCTCGTACTCGAGATGGAATGGATGCTGGAAGCGGGCGTGCTGGAAGCGGCGCTGGATCGGTGTGTTCAGGAGGTGACGACGGAATTCCTGGACGCCGACCAGCGATTGGCCTTCGAGAGCGTGGCGCCAGACGGTTCGCATCCCGACTGTTTCGATGGGCGCCTGATCAATCCGGGGCACGGCATCGAGGCGATGTGGTTCATTATGGATATCGCGCGGCGTCGAGAGGACGCTGAGTTGGTGGCGAGGACGATCGAGATCATCTTGAACACCCTCGAATTCGCCTGGGACAACGAGCACGGCGGGATCTTCTATTTCCTCGATGTTCAAGGCAAGCCCCCCCAGCAGTTGGAGTGGGATCAGAAGCTATGGTGGGTACACCTGGAGGCCCTGGTGGCGCTGGCGATGGGGTATGCGGTGACCGGGTCGCAGGCTTGCGCGCAGTGGTTTGAGAAAGTGCACGACTACGCCTGGACCCACTTTCGCGATGAAGACGGGGGCGGCGAGTGGTTTGGGTATCTCAACCGCCGGGGCGAGCGCCTGCTCGACCTCAAAGGCGGCAAATGGAAGGGCTGTTTCCACGTCCCCCGCGCCCTCTACCTGTGCTGGCGCCAATGGCAAGCGGTCGCCCAGTCCTGATCGAGAGCGCCACAGCTCGTCGGAGCTTACGGTTGGAAGTGATTTGTCTCAGTCGACCATTCCGGGTTGTCTGAGAGGGTCAGGGCCGTATCGATCAGGGCGATGTGCGAATAGCCCTGAGGGAAGTTGCCCAGGAGTCGCTTCGACGCGAAGTCGATGTCCTCACTGAACAGCCCGACGTGATTACTGTACTCCAAAACGCGCTCGAACATATCGATGGCTTGCGCCTTGCGTCCAATCAGGTAGAGACTCTTGATCATCCAGAACGTGCAGATCGTGAAGGACGAACTGGGCACGCCGAAATCGTCAGGTGTCCTATAGCGGTACATCAACCCGTCCTGACACAGCGTCTCATAGGTCTGCATGACGGTGTTGACATAGACGGGGTCCTTGCTCGAGAGGAAGCCGTATTGCTGAGCCAGCAGGTTGGCGGCGTCCATGGACGTGCCGCCGTAGAACTGGGTCAGCGCGCCGGTCTTCGGATCGCGCCCCTTCTCGAGAATGTCGGCTCTGATCTCGTCGCGCAGAGCGGCGAAGCTGACGGCGTCCCTGGGCTTGCGGAAGAAATGCGCCACGCGCGCGGCGCGGTCCATCGCGACCCAGCAGAGGATCTTGGAGAACGTGAAGTGCTTCTGTTCCGTTCGGAACTCCCAAATGCTGGAGTCGAGTTCCTTCCAGTTGTGGCGCACGTGTCGGGCCAGCGTTCGCACGACCGTCCAAATATCGTCCTTGTTGTTCAGAGCGTGGTGGAACGTCATCAGGCTCTCGTAGATCGCGTCCAGGAGCACGCCGTAGATGTCGTTTTGCTTCTGACTGACGGCGGCGTTGCCCACGCGGACGGGCTTGGAGCCCTCGTAGCCGGCCAGCCAGGTCAGTTCCTCCTCGGGCAGGCGGCGCCGGTGGTTGATCGAGTACATGATCTGGATCTTCTCGTCCTTGTACGGCACGATATCCAGAATGAATTGCAGGAAGCGCCGCGCGACGTTGTAATGGCCCAGCCGGGTCAACGTGGCAATGGTCATGGACGCGTCGCGGATCCAGCAGTAGCGATAGTCCCAGTTGCGCACGTCGCCGATGGTCTCGGGGAGGCTGGTTGTGACGGCCGCGAGAATGGCGCCGGTCTTCTGATACGCCAGGAGTTTGAGCACCAGCAAGCTGCGCTCGACGGCGTCCTGGTAAGGACTGACGACGTTGGTCTTGGCGATCCATCCGAGCCAATAGACCTTGGTGCGTTCGAACTCCAGCTGGATCCAACTGAGATTGGGTCGGACCAGCTTCTGGTTGTAGCTGAGCAGGAGATAGCAGTCCCGTTCGATCGTGATGGGCCGACTCTCAACCACGTCCTCGAAGGGCAGGTCCGTGTAGAGATACAGCGATTCGTACGGCCCTTCGGTGGTAAGGTGCTTGATGAACTCGTCGGCAACCTCGACGCGGGTCACGTGTTGGGCGTACGCCGGTCGCGGCTGGTAGTGGACCCGAATCGTTGGCTTGCCTGAGACATGTCGAATGTATCGGACGATATCGGGTGGGCAATGGTACAAGCCCTCATCCGTGCGGTACCGCGGCATGAAGTCGATCACCTCAAACGCATGCGCGCCGCTGGAGGAGCGGGTCACCAGGACGTTCGTCTTGCCCACGTACGATTGCTCGATCCGATAGTCGCCCACCGGTTCGATGCGAAAGGAGCCGCCGTTCTGGCTGTCCAGAATGCGTGCGAATATGGAAGGTGAGTCGAAATTGGGCAGGCAGCACCAGTCGATACTGCCCGTCCGGTCAACCAGTGCCGCACTCTTGCCGTTGCCGATAATTCCGTAGTCGAGATTGTTCATATCACTGTTGCTGTATCATCGTAGGTGCAAAAGGTTCAACCGAAACGGGCCAAGAGTCTACGCAACTCGGCAGGACCATTCAGTCGGAACCTGGCTTTCGATGAGCCCCCACCGATCTTGCAGGACACGGCGTGCTCGGGCAATGCCGCAAACATGTCCTCGTCGGTGTAATCATCGCCCGCACAGAATACAAACGACCAGTCCTGTTTGGCCAACCACATGCGCGCGGCTTCTCCTTTATTGACACTGATGTTCTTTATCTCGACAATTTTGCTGCCCTCGAACACCCCAATATTCAGATTTGCGGTCAGCGTCGTCAGGGCGTCGCTCAGTTCCTGTGTCCTCAGCTTCGCCAGGTCGGGCTCGCTCTTGCGGCAGTGCCAAACCAGCGAATAGTCCTTCTCTTCGAGCAGCGAGCCCGGTGTGCGGTCCACGTACAATTCCAGAATGGGACGGATGATACGCTTCCAGTCGGTCTCGACGGGAACGGGTTCGTCCCACGCTTGATCTCGTGTGCGAAAGAACGCCCCGTGCTCGGCGATCAAATTCACGGGCAGATCTCCGAGCCAGGCGCCCAGCGTCTCCTTATCGCGCCCGCTGATGACGACCACTTCGTTCTTGGGATCGCCCGCCAGGGTCTTGAGGATCGCCAGGACCTGGGGGTCGGGGTGTGCATCCTCGGGTCGCCTAACGAAGGGGACCAGCGTCCCGTCGTAGTCGAGCAGGAAGAGTCGACGCTTCGCGGCGTGATACTGCTTGTCGATCTCCTCCTGACGGGCCGCGGAGATCCGGGCGGTGAGCAGGTCTTCTTGTTGCGCTCTGATGTCGTTCAGATTGCTAATGAAGTCATGCGCCCAGCGTGAGACGGTGTAGCGCGAGACGCGCGACTGCATCAGGCGGTTGCGTCGGCGCCGTTCCTCCTGAGGCATTTCCAATGCCTCCTTGATCGCTCCGACCAAGCGGTCCTTGTTGTGCGGGTTCACGACGATCGCTTCGCAGAGTTCGCTGGCGGCTCCCGCCATTTCACTGAGGATCAGAATGCCCTGGTGCTCCTTCTCGTGTTGGCAGGCGATGAACTCTTTGGCGACTAGGTTCATGCCGTCGCGCAGGGGGGTGATCAGAGCCGCATCGGCTGCGTTGTAGAGGGCTGCCAGTTTGTCGAAGGGCAGACTCCGGTACATGTAGGAAATAGGTGTCCAGTCCAGTGTGCCGTAGGTCCCGTTGACGCGACCGACAAGCTGTTCGATCTGATCGCGAAGCTCGTTGTACTGATCGACTTTCGTCCGCGAGGGAACGGCGATCACGACGAGCGAGACCTTGCCCCGGTATTCGGGATGCGTGGTCAGAAACCAGTCGTAGGCCTCCAATCGGACGAGTATACCCTTGGTGTAGTCCAGGCGATCGACGGATATGATCAGTCGCACGTCTCGGTTCGCCCCGATGCGCTCGATCTCCCGCTGCACGTCGGGTTGCTCGGTGCTGTCGGCATACTTGTCGTAATCGATGCCCATGGGGAAAGCGTCCACTCGCACCAGGCGGTCCTCGATATGCAGTTCACTGAGTTGATGCTCGTGGCCGGTGATCCGGTAGACGCTGCTCAAGAAGTGGCGCACGTAGTCGTACTCGTGAAATCCGAGCAGGTCGGCGCCGAGCAAACCTTCGAGAATCTCTTCCCGCCAGGGGATCAGGCGGACCAATTCAAACGAAGGAAAGGGAATGTGCAGGAAGAAGCCGATCTTGGCATGGGGCGCCTGCTCGCGGATCAGACGGGGCAGGAGCATGAGTTGATAGTCGTGTATCCAGATCGTGTCTCCCTCGTCGATGTATGGAGAGATCGTCTGGCAGAATAGGCCATTGACCCGTTTGTAACTTTCCCAAAGCTCCTCTTTGAAGATGGCGTGCTGAACGAAGTAATGAAACAACGGCCAGATGGTCTTGTTGGAGAAGCCCGAGTAGAACCCGCGCACGTCCTTGGCGCTGAGGAACACGGGATGGCAATCCAGTTCGTGCAGTTTTTGGGCCACCGTTTGCTCGGCTTCCGGCGTCAACCTGTCGTCGGCCAGGCCGGGCCAGCCGAACCAGAGTCGTTCCTCAGGTTCCGAAAGCGACGACATCCCTGTAGCGACGCCGCCCACGCTGGGACGCAGGTTGATCTTGCCGCCGGCCCTGGATACGGTTACGGGCAAACGATTCGATACGATGATCAGCTTGGACATTCCGTTCCCCTGTGGATCAATTTGCGATCGACTCAGTCGTTTGTGCTGTGATCACGTGTCTATGGCCGTCCCCTGACCACTATAGCCGCAATGGACCGGAAATGACAGGACTATCCAGGAGCCTCGAAGGACGATGGGGCATAACGCGGGGGCTGGGGGCGCACTCGTCAGCGAGAGGTGGATTTCGCGCCGCCTTCGATCAGGGTGATGCATTGATCGACCGGGACGTCCTCGAACGTGTCGACGCCGCCGCCGATCCAGCGGACATCGACCTGGTCGATCTTGGTGCGCTTGCCCAGTCCGAAGTGCAGGCGCGTGCCGTAGTGGCTCTGGTAGCCGCGGCCGCTGTGGACCTCGTCGAGGAGGGTCAGGTCGCCCGCCTTGACGATGACATGGGCGCCAACGCCGCCTCGATTGGTCTTCTTCCCGCGTAGACGCACCTGCAGCCAGTGTCCCTTCTCGGGCGAGTCGTTTCTCAAGAGGGTTGGCTCGCGGCGGGAGTTCAGGATGACGACGTCGATGTCACCGTCGTTGTCGAGATCATCGAATCCCGCTCCACGACTGCTGAGCTTGACCGCCATGCCGTCGCCGCTAGTTGCGCTGACGTCGATGAACTTGCCGGCCCCGTCGTTCCTCATGAGAATGTTCTTCTCGAAGTAGGTCGTAGTCCCGTCGAACTTCTCGACGTTGTCCTGGAGATGACCGCAGGCGATGAAGAGGTCGCGATCGCCGTCGTTATCGAAGTCCACAAAGCTGTTGCCCCAGGTGACATTGGGCAGTGTCCCGGTCCCGGCGCCGGTTTGGAGTGTCACGTCCTCAAAGCTCCCGTCGCCCAGGTTTCGGTACAGGGTGGCGAGTTGTTCCTGGTAGGAAGTGACGAAGAAATCCAGCCAGCCGTCGTTGTCGTAATCGCCGCAGTCGACGCCCATGCTGCCCTGTTCGTCGCCGTGCAGATCGTACGCCGTGCCGGTCATCAGTCCCACCTCTTCGAACTTGCCGGAGCCGTCGTTCTCGAAGAGGAAGTTCTCCGCGACATCGTTGCCAATGAAGATATCCGTGTCACCGTCGTTGTCGTAGTCGCCGCAGACGATGCCCATGCCCCAGCCGGCGTGGGCGCCGACACCCGATTCAGTGCTGACATCTGTAAAGGTCCCGTCCCCATTGTTGCGATAGAACGTATCGGGCAACGGCGGGTAGAAGCGCGGGTTGGCGTAGACGGGATAACCCTTGCTGGCCGTCAGGACGTGCTTGTCGTAGGCGAAATCAAGGTAGTTGGAGACGTAGAGGTCCAGATCGCCGTCGCCGTTCATGTCGAGGAAACACGCGCCGGCGCCGACTTGGGAGCCGTTGGCCACGCCCGCCTTGGCGGTGACATCGGTGAAGGTGCCGTCCCCGTCGTTGCGGTACAGAACGTTCGGTCCGTAGTTGTTCAGGTAGAGGTCCGCATCCCCGTCGTTATCGTAATCGCCGACCGCAACGCCCAGACCGTAGCCTGCGTCGCCGACGCGAGCGGATTCGGTGACATCGGTGAACTTCCAACCGCCGTCGTTACGGTAGAGGGCGTTCCGGGGCGTGCCCTTGACCGTTGTTCCTTTAAGCGGAGCGCCGTTGAGGAAGTAGATATCGGTGTCCCCGTCGTTGTCATAGTCGAACAAAGCCAGCCCGGCACTGACGGTTTCCATGATATAGCGTCGTCCCGATCCGCCGTCGGTGTGGACGAAGTCGATCCCGCTCTGCTTCGTGACATCGCGTAGGAGAATGTCCGCGCCGGTCGGCGCGGCCAGGCTGATCGCCAACAGCACGGCGCAGAAGATGGCATATCGTTGTGCCGTCATAGGGTCTCCGTGTGGCATGGTCCTCAAGGTCCTATCAATTCCGTATCTTCAGAGCTTCCGCGATACGCCGGTATCTCGGGTTGCCCGGCTCCAACTGGACGGCCCGGCTGATGGCGGTCGCAGCGCCGGCGTCGTCGCCGTTCCGGCCGCAGGCCCAACTGAGGACGTAATAGTGGAAGGCGCTGGGCTCCAGGGCCACGGCTTTCTGCGCCAGTTGCTTGGCCAGAGGGAGTCTCTGGTTCGCCTGAAGGTACAGATGGGCCAGCCCGCTGTAGCCCCGCGCGTTTTCCGGGGCGAGTCGGATCACTTCTCTAAACGCCTTCTCGGCCCTAGCCGGATGCTTGAGCTGCATGGCGATCGCGGCCGCGTGCAGATGGTAGGTGGCGTTCTTCGGCGCCAACTGGGTTGCTCGAATGATCAATCTTTCGGCTTCGTCCACTCTCCCGGCGCTCAGATAAGCCTGCCCGGCGAACATCAGGGTCTCCGCGGCGTTTCGACGCATATCGATCAGGTCGTTGAACGCCTCATTGCGGTCCTTGAGCCGTTCCATGTCGGCCGCTTTGAGTTTCTTGAACGTCGCCATGTGTTGCTTGGCTTCATCCCGCTGCCCGAGGCGCCCACAGACGGTGAACAGACCGTAATAGGCATTGGTCAGGTTGGGATCCAGGGCGATTGCCTTCTCGTAGGCGGCTTTGGCCTGTTCATGCTGCTTCTGCTGGCGGTGCTCCTGGCCCAGAAGGAACCAGTCGAAGCTTGAGTTGGGCGAAATCTCGATCTCCTTCTTCAGGGCGTCAACGGCTTCGGCATGTCGATTCGAGCCCATCAGCGCCCGGGCGATACCGCTATGGATGCCGGGCGCCCCGGGACGAATCTCCAGGACCTGACGCCAGTGTTCGATGGCCTGCTCGTATTGCCCTTTGCTCATCGCGAACCAGCCCATGTCCTCATGCACTCTGGGACGCTTGGGATCGCGCTCGAGCACGCGTTTCCAGATCGCCATCGCTTCGTCGGCGCGGCCGTGTCGGTAGTGGACGCGGCCGGTCAAGACGATCGGTTCAAGACTGTTAGGAAAGTCCCGGGCTAGTTTCTGGACGACGCCCAGTTCCTCTTTCTTCAGGGCGGCGACTTCCTCCGGCGCCACGCGGGGTGGGGCCGTCGGCGTCTCCGACGTCGTCTTGGTCTGGGCGTGGGCCGGCAGCGCGCAGCAGAAGGCGACCCATAGAATCGTTGGACGCCAAACTACTCCATGCCTGGCGATTGATTCAAACAGGCGTTGGCTCGTGGTGGTTCTTCGTCGTTGACTGTGCCGGCTTGTTTTCATCACAAGTCCAGTCGGGAGAATACCAGCCCTGCGCCGAATCCCGCTGCTTATCGGCCCTGCTGGTCTCATCCTATCAAGATGACCATGCTGACGCAAGCGGTACACCGGTGACGCCCGACGGCCTCGGCTCGAGGCCAGACCGTCCCGGTTCGGGGACATTCGTCGTCCCGAGTACATTGTCGGCTTTATCAGGGGTGATACTGGGCTTTTTCCCACGGAAATCTCCCAGGTCGCCGGAATTGCAGCAGCTCAACCGTGTGGATAGGCCCTCATCCTCTTGCCGGCGACGCCCGGTAAGAAGGGATCAGGCGGCAGTCTTTTTTCAAGTTATTGCGTCGAATAGACGTATTTACTAGAATGAGAATTGCGTGGCATAGCCACGACGAATCGTGAAGGGACACGCCATGGGCGAGTGTCCGCAAACGTGTGTCGGCAAGTCCTCAGGGGACGGGTTCCAGCCGAGGCGCGATCCAAGAACATTGATGTGCAGCAGACTGCCGTAGCTTGGCAACCCTGTTTCATACGGCCTCTGCGCGACTGAGTGTGACTGTTGACTTGGGCATTTGACTCGACACGATTATCGCTCCACCAAGCTGCCCTCGTCGAGGTCTGTACGATCGACACAACTGATTCGAGCCCCCGTCCGTTCTGAGACGGCGGCGCGAATCCTTTCGTTTGGCGGAAAGCGATGGAAGACGCGGCAACGTTTCGCGGCGCCTGGAGCGCCCAATCACATAGGGAGATGAGTTCGCCGGCGAAGCCTCGCAGTGTTTCTCAGGCGTTGCATTGGGGTCATCTCCTGCAAACCCTCCTTCTCATTGTGCTCCTGGTACAGAGCGGATTGGGGCAGGAAGACACGTCTTCTCCGGGCTATCCGATTGTTCTGACCCAACTGCCGAAAGACCGGGGTCGTGAAGCCCGGGCTGAGACGACCCTGCGAGCGGACTACGGCGACGGCGCCAGACTCGTTCTCTTGGCCACATACGGATCGACGAAAGTCCTCAGCAATGGATTCCACAGCGCAGCCGATCCGGTGGTTTCTTTCGACGGCAAGCGTGTACTGTTTGCCGGCAAGCGGGCCTCCACCGATGCGTGGAACATCTATGAGTCGAACATCTATGAGATGCTGGTCGGCGACTCCAATGCCCGTCAGATCACGCGGAATATGGGGGATTGCCGCAGCCCGGACTACCAGTCTTCGCTGTATACAATCAAGCCGGTCGGAGTACCGTCGGTGCCGGAGTATCATATTACGTTTGTCGCGACCGACGCCGCGACCAACGAGTACGGCGGTTCCCCCGCCACCAGCTTGTATTCCTGCAAGCTCGATGGCACAGCGGTGCGCCGATTGACGTTTAACCTCTCCAGCGACCTGGATCCCTGCATCTTACCGGATGGTCGTCTGGTCTTCGCCAGTTGGCAACGTGCGCGACTCGATCACGGGCCGGCCGGCTTCATCGGATTGCTCGGCGTCAACATCGATGGCTCCGATTACGCCCCGTTCACAACGGGCCAGGGAAAGCGGGTCCAGCACATGCCTTGCGTCACTCCGCGCGGGATGGTCATATTCGTCGAGGCTGATGCGGTCGGCTGGGACGGTGCGGGCAGCCTGGGTTCTGTCACCCTGCGGCGTCCGTTGCACTCTTACCGACCCATTGCTACCGATGACGAGGGATTGTTTCATTCTCCCTCACCTTTGCCGGACGGACGCATCCTGGTCTCGCGTCGATCGAGTGACGGCGCCGGTACCCACGGAATCTGCACGCTCGATCCCGAAGATGGAAAGGTCGAACCGGTCTTCGACGATCCTCAGTGGCACGATATCCAGGCCAAGGCGGTCTGTGTGCGGCCCGAACCAGACGGGCGGGCGACCGCCGTGCCGGAACACCATGAAGCCTCGGCGCGAACGGGTAAACTGTATTGTCTGAACGCGTACACGTCCGATCTGGGACCGACCTGGCTGCCCGCCGGGGCGATCCAGCGCGTGCGGGTCCTGGAAGGCATTCCCGTGAAGGGGCCGGGCGCCCATCCCGCGTCGCTGGCGCAGCGGCGCATCCTGGGTGATGTCCCTGTCGAGAAGGATGGCTCGTTCAACGTCGAGATCCCGGCCAACACCGCGATCGAACTGCAAATCCTCGACGCGGACGGCATGGCCCTGCGGAGTTGCGGATGGGTTTGGGCCAAGGACTATGCCCGCCAGGGATGCATCGGATGTCACGAAGATCCGGAACTGACGCCGGAGAATATCGTCGTTGATGCCGTCAAGCGTCCGTCCATCAAGTTGACGCTGGCGCCGCAACAGCGGCGCACCGTCGATTTTCGTCGCGATGTCATGCCTATCATCGCGGCCAAGTGTGTTCGCTGCCATGGTCAGGCAGACGCTCCGATCCATTTGACGGCCGATCTGAAAGTGGGTGATGGTTCATCGGGGTCGTTCAATCGCAGCTATCTGAGCCTGCTGGCTTCCGGGGCGGAGCCTGGGCAGGGCAAGTACGTCCATTCCGGCGCAGCGCGGAAGAGTCCCTTGATCTGGCGACTCTACGGGCGCAATACGTCCCGCCCCTGGGACGGCATGGAATCGGTCCCGGCGCCAAAGAAGATGCCGCCGGCCGGCGCGCCGGCGCTGACCGAGGATGAGAAACGCACGTTCGTTGAGTGGATTGACATGGGGGCGCTTTGGGACGGTCTTCCCGTCGTCGAAGAGGCCGCCCCGGGTGATCGTGGAGGATAATAGGCGTGAGTGTATCCCAATACGTTCGAGTTTCGATTCTGGTCTTGTGCCTGCTGAGCATCGCGGCGGCGCAGGAGTTGCCGACGTTTGTTGATGTGACACAGCAGGCCGGCATCCAGGTCAAGCATAGCTACGGCGATCTCGATCTGAGCAACATCGTCGAGGGGACGGGCTCCGGCGCGATGTTCTTCGACTACGACAACGACGGGTGGCTGGACATCTACCTGCCGAACGGTTGCTGGCTCCGCGATGTGAGCGACAACCGGGGCCGTCAGTTCCGCGGCAAGCTCGCCAATACCCTGTACCGCAATAAGGGAGATGGGACCTTTGTCGATGTCACAAAGAAGGCGCGAGTGGGAGACAAGGGTTTTGGCTTCGGCTGCTCGGCGGCTGACTACGATGCGGACGGCGATCTCGATCTCTACGTGCTCAATTACGGCGCCAACGTACTGTATCGCAACAACGGCGACGGCACTTTCACCGATGTCTCCAAGGCTTCCGGCCTGGCCGATACCCGCTGGAGTCTTTCGGCGCCGTGGTTCGACTACGATGGAGATGGCGACCTGGATGTCTATGTCGCCAACTATCTGGAATACGACAGCGGCAAGTTCCGCTCATTCTACGCCGCGGCCGGCTATCCGGGTCCGCTCAGTTACAGCGGGCAACCCGACGCCCTTTACCGCAACAACGGTGACGGCACCTTCACCGATGTCACGAAGGAAGCGGGTGTCTTCCAGCCCAATGGACGCGCCATGAGCGCCACCGTGACGGACCTGAACAACGATGGGCTTCTGGACATCTACATCCCCAACGACGGCATGGAGAACTACTACTTCCGAAACGAGGGCAAGGGTACGTTCGCCAATGAGGGGTTGGAGATGGGGCTCGCCTTCGGGGAAGGGGGCCAGGGCGTTTCGTCCATGGGGCCGGCGGTGGGCGACGTGGATCGCGATGGATGGATCGACATCTACGTTCCCGATATGGGGTACGGTTGTCTCTTGATGAACCGAGAGGACTACTTCGAAGACCGCACGGCTCAGACGAACCTGGCGGTGGTGTGCGGCCAGTACACGGGCTGGGGCGGCATTCTCTTCGACTACGACGCCGACGGCTATCTCGATGTCTTCGTGGGCAACGGAAACGCCCATCACGAGTACACCGAAGAGGATGTGCTGATGCGCAACGATGGGACGGGCAAGTTCGTCGACGTGGCGATCGACTCCGGTCCCTACTTCCGGGAGAAATACGTCGGGCGCGGCGCGACTTACGGCGACTATGACAATGACGGTGACGTCGATCTGCTGATCGTCAATCTCAACGCCATCCCCCGATTGTTGCGCAACGACGGCGGCAACAAGAATCGCTGGCTGATGGTGGATGCCCGCCTGCCCGGAGGCAAGGTCCACGCCACCGGGGCGCGGGTGACTGTCAAGACCGGTTCGCTCGTCCAGGTTCAGGACGCGATTCCGGTTCGAGGCTATCTGTCACAGGCCGACCCCCGCTGTCATTTCGGTCTGGGCAAGTCCGCTCAGGTCGATCGCGTTGAAATCCGCTGGCCGGATGGAGCGACCACGGCGTTGACGGATGTGCCATCCAATCAGGTGCTGAAAGTCGTTCAGCCATCCAAGTCAAAGGAGTCATGAGAGGATGTCTCGCTATCTTCTTTGTGTCCTATCGATTGTTCTGATCCTCCCCTCAGCCGTCTTGGCCTATGGCACGGCTCAGAGGCAACCGGTTTATGTCGGCGTCAAAGCCTGCGCCGCCTGTCATGACGGGGAGGGCATGGGCCATCAGTGCAGCATCTGGCAGCAATCCAAGCACGCTCGCGCTTACGCTGTCCTCGCCCAGCCCGGAGCCAAGGCGATCGCGCAACTGAGCGGTATTCCCCAGGAGCCCCAGGAGAGCGTGATGTGCCTGGGCTGTCATGCAACCGGAGCGCACGCCGAGGATTGGGAGAAGGACGACACATTTTTTGTCGAGGACGGGGTCCAGTGCGAGCACTGTCACGGTCCGGGTAGCGAGTACATGACCGAATCGGTCATGCGGGATCGCGGGAAGGCGATGGCGGCCGGGCTCAACATGCCCACCACGCGGGACTGCATGGTCTGTCACCAGGTCAAAGGTTCCCACGTGGCGGTCCATAGCTTGCCCACCCTGGACGTCCTCAAGGGGCTCCGGCGGATAGCGCACCCGACGCCGGAGGAATGGAAATACAGCGACCCGGTCGCACTGCCGGCTGGTGATTCGCAAGGGAACGCACCGGCCCATATCGGGGTCTTCAAATGTGGGACCTGCCACAAGGGCCCATCGATGGGTTACCAGTTCAGCAAGTGGCGCATGAGCGCTCACAGCCGTGCGTTTGCCGTCTTGACGACCGAGAAGGCGTACGAGATCGCCAAGGAGAAGGGACTCAAGGAGCCCCCACAGAGGAGTGCGGCTTGCTTGAAATGCCATTCCACGGCGCATCACGACCCGGCCGGGGGGCAACGGGATCTGTACTCGGTCTACGAAGGAGTCGGCTGCGAGGCTTGTCACGGCGCGGGCAGCGCGTATGCCGAGGAGGCACGCATGACCGATCCGCGCGCTGCGCACACGGCCGGGCTCAAAGAGGTGAACGAACAGACATGCCTGCGTTGTCACGAGAACGCGCACGACAAGCCATTCGATTATGAGAAGGCGCTTGCGAAGATCGCTCATCCGACCAAGATCGAACAGGTCGCCGAAGCGCCGCACTACAAGACACCCCTGAATCTGGCGATTCTCCCGGGGGGCAAGGAACTCTATGTGGCCTGCGAGGCGTCGCACACGGTGATCGTTGTCGATGCTCAGTCGCGGCGCAAGATCGCGGAGATCGCGGTGGGCCGCCATCCGACCGACGTGGCGTTCAGCCCCGATGGGCAAAGGGCGTATGTCAGCAATCGTCTGGACGATACGGTCTCGGTCGTGGACGTTATCTCGCGCAAGGAGATCGGGACGATTCCCGTGGGCGATGAGCCGCACGGGGTTCTGGTCGATCCCTCGGGCACGTATCTGTACGTACTCAACACCTCTTCGGACAGTATCTCCATCATCGAACTGGCAACGCAGAAAGAGATCAAGCGACTGGCGGCCAGCCGCAATCCCTGGTCGTTGTCCCTGGCGCCGGACGGCTCGGAGATCTACGTCACGAACAACCTGTCGCGCTTCGTTCCTTTCCGCACGCCGTCTATGTCGGAAGTCACCATCATCAATGCGAAGCGCAACATCGTGGACGACCGCCGGGTGGTGCCGGCCGCCAATCTCATGCAGGGCGTGGATTGGCACCCCAGCGGGAAGTTCGCCCTGACGACTCTGAACCGTACGAAGAACCTTGTGCCGATGACGCGGTTGTTGCAGGGCTGGACGATCACGAATGGGCTGGGCATTATCTGGAAAGATGGCCGCGTCGATCAGGTCCTGCTCGATGAGCCGGGCATGTCGTTTCCCGACCCGGCCGATGTGGTCATTACGCCCAATGGCCGGTGGGCGCTGGCGAGCAGTTCGGGATCCAACCGCATAGCCGTGATCGATCTGGAAAAGATGATCGCGATGCTCGAGGCGGCGTCGGACCACGATCGTGAGCACGTCTTTCCGAACCACTTGGGCAAGCCGACGGAGTTCGTGGTCAAACACATCCCCGTTGAATACAGCCCGCGCGGGATCATCGTGACGCCGGACGGCAAGAGCGCCTTCGTCGCCAACGCCCTGGACGATTCGCTGACGGCGATCGATCTCGAGCGGATGGAAGCGGCCGGTCGCATTGACCTGGGCGGTCCGAAAGAGATCACGAAGATCCGGTACGGCGAGCGCGTCTTCCACAGCGCCAACATCACGTTCCATCGGCAGTTCTCCTGTCACTCGTGTCATCCTGATGGGCACGTCGACGGCCTGACCTACGACATCGAGCCGGACGGCATTGGAATCAGCCCGGTCGACAACCGTACGCTGCGGGGCATCCTTGACACCGCCCCGTTCAAGTGGGAGGGGACCAACCCGAGTCTGCAACGCCAGTGCGGCCCGCGCCTGGCGGTCTTTTTCACGCGGATTCAGCCATTTACCGACGAGCAACTCTCGGCACTCGACAACTACATCTGCACGATTCCACGACCGCCGAATCGCTATCGACCCCTCGGCGCCGAACTGACCGACGCCCAGCGTCGCGGCAAAGCGATGTTCGAGCGGACGATGACCAATGACGGTCGCCTGATCCCCAAGGGCAATCGCTGTGTGACATGTCACGCACCGCCGCTCTATACGGATCGCCAGCGCCACGACATTGGGACGAAACTGAAGTGGGATCGCGAATCGGAATTCGATACGCCGCATTTGAACAACATTTACGATTCGTCGCCGTATCTGCATAACGGCATCGCCGAGACGCTCGAGGAGATCTGGACGGTTTACAACCCGGACGATCAACACGGGGTCACCAACGATATGACCAAAGACCAGCTCAACGACCTGATCGAGTACATCAAAACGTTGTAGCGGGTTTCCAGGAGAACGAGGTGTGTATGATTCATCAGTGGATTTCTAAGGGGCTGATCGTATTGGCCCTGTCGATGGTCTTCGCGTCGGCGGCAGGCGCCGCCCGCTTGCCGTATGTCTACACGGATTGGCAGCACTTCACGGTCAAGGACGGTCTTCCCAACGACCATGTCTTCGCCGTCGAGGCCGACGAGACGAAGGTCTGGGTCGGTACAGAGAACGGGCTGGCCTGCATCGACAAGCGCACGGGCAAGGTCAAGAGCTGGACCGAAGCGGAAGGGCTTCCCTGGCGGGTGGTCTCGGCGCTCGATATGAACCCGAAGACGGGCGAACTCTGGGTTGGCCTCTTCGGCGGCGGCCTGGCCCGCTTCAGCGGCGGGCGGGTCGACCACTGGCACCAGCTCAACAGCGGCCTGGTCAACGACGTCGTCTACGGCGTCGCGGTCGAGAATGACAACGTCTGGGTGGCGACCACCGCTGGGGCCAGTCGTTTCAACACCGTCACAGGCGAATGGACGATCTACACCGAGAAGAACGCCCCGATGGAAGAGATCTGGAACTACGGCGTCTGCCAGAGCGACGGCAAGGTCTTTCTCAGCGTCTGGGGCAGCGGCATCCTGGAGTTCGACATCAAGACGGAGAATTGGAAGGACTACCTTGATCCGGACGGCGAGATGGAGATCGATCTGTACCGCGACGACGGCATCGTCCACGTGATCACCACCGGCGTCAGCCACGTGGACGACGTGCTTTGGGTCTCTAGCTATTTCGGCATGTGCCGCTACGACGGGCGCTACTGGCGGGGCTACTACGCCCACGAGACCGGTTTGCCCAGCGATTTTGGCAACGCCGTCAAGGGCCGCAGCGCCGACGAGGGGTGGTACGCCACCGACAAAGGCGTCGGCGTCGTAACGGATTTCTCGACGGACACCTGGATTACCTATACAATGGACCCCAACACGCACGAGGGTGTCGCTGTGGTCACTCGCAACAAAGAGGTGTTGGAGACGGTCCGCAGCCCGCGCGGGATTCCGCATAACTACGCCCTGTGGGTGGAGATCGATGGCGACGACGTCTGGGTAGGGACATCCAAGGGACTGGCCCGGGGCAAGGGCGCCGGATACTATCCGGGGCTGAAGGAGCGCCCCTTGCACGCGCCGGCGGCGCAGAAAGTAGTGCAAACGGGGACGTCTAAGTGACAGCGCATGACATGATTTCGCCAGAGCATGTTGACGATGCTCCCTGGGCGAGGAGGTTTGCTATGAAGCGTTGGATCGTTCTGATCAGTCTGGTTATCTCGGTGTCTCTGGCTTCGTGCAGTGGGCCGGAACAGGCCCGTCGCGACACATCGGGCCCGGTGGAAGTCGACGCGCACACCAGCGAGGTCGTCGAGAAGATCAATTCCGTCAGCGCCTACGAGGTCCCCGACCTGGCGCTGAAGGAAGACGCCAAGTACGCCGAGACTACGCATGACGTCAAGCCGTTTCGTCATGTCGAGCCGTACAAGGAGCACTTCCTGACGCAGATGGAGTACACCGGGCCGGGGCGGGCGATCCCCGAGCCGGAGGATGTCAACACGGTTAAGATCGGCTTCATCGGGCCCATCATGTCGACGGTCTCCGTCGCGACCGGGGGCAAGAGCCATGAAGAGCCGCTCGGCATCAAGATGTTGCAGGGCTCGCGCCTCGCCATCGAAGAGGCCAACGCACAAGGCGGCTATCACAAGCGGAACATCCCCTTCGAACTGATTGTCAGCAACGACAACGGGCTCTGGGGCGCCTCGGGCAATGAAATCGTCAAGATGGCGTACAAAGACAAGGTCTGGGCTATCCTGGGGACCATCGATGGGGCCAACAGCCATATCGCCATCCGCGTAGCGCTGAAGGCCGAAGTCCCCATGATGAACTCGGGCGACACCGATCCGACCTTCATCGAGACTAACATTCCATGGGTCTTCCGCTGTATCAGCGACGATCGCCAGCAGGGGTATTTGCTGGTCGACTACCTGTATCGCAAGCTGGGGCTCGAACGGGTCGGCATTATGCGGGCGAGCAATCGGTACGGCCGCTTCGGAGTCCGCGAGATCCGCGATGGGAGTCGTCGTCTCGGCCGGCCCATCATCCTGGAAATGGCCTACAAACTCGGCATTGAGGATTTCTCTCTGCAACTCGAACGGCTCAAAGAGGCGAACGTTCAGGCCATCATACACTGGGGAAACGCCTCGGAAGGCGCCCTGATCCTGAACCAGATGCGCGAGATGGACATGGAGCATCCGTATTTCGCGTGCGACCGTTGTCTGTCGGACGAGTTCCTCGAGTTAGCCGGGTCGAACGCCGAGGGTGTGATCTGCACCTCCCCCTGGGACCCGACGCGTGACGATTCGCACTACGTCGCTTTCCAGGAGCGCTTCGAGAAACGTTTCGGCGAAGAAGCTGAGACGTACGCCGCCCATGCCTACGATGGAATGAACATGTTGCTCTGGGCGGTCCAGGTCGCCGGCCTGAACCGGGCGAAGATCCGCGACGTCCTGGCGCATCGCGCCCAGTCGTGGGAGGGCGTGACTGGCGAGATTACCCTCAGCGCTGCGCTCGACACCGTGGGCGATGTCTTCCTGGTCGAGCGTCGCGACGGAGAGTGGACCTACCGCTCGCGCGAGGATCTGGGAATTCCGCGCGACTATGTGCCGGCCCGCGACCGAGTCGATGTCTCGGCAACTGAGGAGAAACACTCGGACGCCGGACGCAGTTGAGCTACCCATGCGCCGTTTCCGCCATGCCGCTGGTGTCGCGCTGCTCGCCGTTGCGTTGGCAGTCGGACGCCTCGCCGCGCTCGATGCTTCTGATTCCAAGGTCGGGGAGGTCCTCATTGGCTACTTCGGGCCGGCCTCGTCCACCCATTCCGACGGAGGGGACCTCTGGTGCGCCGCCTCGATGGCCCTTGAACAAGCCAATCGCGCAGGGGGCTGCGAGGGTGCTCCTTTTCGCCTGGTCACGAGTTGGTCGGAGAGTCCCTGGGGCTCGGGCGTCGCGGACGTGGCGCGGATGGCGTATGTCGAGAAGGTCCGGGCGATCGTTGGGGGGATCGACGGCGCCTCAACCCATCTGGCCGAGCAGGTGGTCGCCAAGGCTCGACTGACTCTGATCAGTCCCGTCGCCAGCGACAAATCGGTTAACATGGCGGGCGTCCCCTGGATGTTCTCGTGCGTTCCCCTGGACGATGTGCAGGCGATGGTTTTGGCCAAAGCGATAGCGTTACGCTCTGAGCGCCAATCCCTGATGGTGGTCTCGGCGGTGGACCATGACTCCCAGGTATTTGCCGTGGAATTGCGGAAGGCGTTCAAGGCGTGTCGGATCGTCCCGGCTTTTCATCTCCAGTGCAATACGGAAGCGTCGGGCGTTCCACCCATTGTCGATGGAATTCTGCAAGCCGATCCGCAGGCGGTGGTTCTGATTGCTGATCCCCGAGGCGGCGCCGCGGTGCTCCGAGAATTGCGCGGCCGAGGATACGCCCGCGCGGTCTTCGGCGGACCCCAGATGGGCAGGCGAACCTTTCTCAAACAAGCCGGCGCTGCGGCTGAGGGAGTTGTGTTCCCCCATCCTCTGGTCATGTCTCCGAGGTTCCATGCGTTTGCCGAGGAGTTCAACAAACGCTTCAACCGTCAGCCGGACTATGCCGCCGCTCACACGTACGACGCCCTGACACTGCTGACCAGTGCGATTCGCAAGGCGGGATCGGACCGGACGCGCATCCGGGATGCGGTTCGGGATGGGACTCCCTTCCAAGGCGTTGCCGGGCAGATTCGTTGGAATGCCGTCGGCGCCAATACCCGAGCCGTTCAGCTCGCGACCATCCGGGACGGGAGTATTGAATCCGTTGCTGCAATCGGCTGTTCGGCGCCTCACTGAGTGCTTGGCTGCGATTGACCTTCAACGAGTGTCACAAGGCTGTCGATCTTGACGTCCTTGAATACGTCCGTTCCACCGCCAATCCAACGCACTTCAACCCGATCGATCTGCTCGCGTCCACCCAAGCCGAAATAGAGCCGGGTTCCGTGGTGGCTCTGGTAGCCGCGCCCGCTGTGGACTTCGTCGATCAGCGTCAGATCTCCGGCGACGACCTTGACGCGGGCCCCTACGCCGTCGCGGTTGGTCTTGGTCCCGCGCAGGCGAATCTGCAGCCAATGACCCTGGTTGGGTGAATCGTTCCTGAGGATTGTTGGTTCTTGACCCGAATTGAGGATGGCGATATCTACGTCGCCGTCATTGTCGAAGTCCTCGAATGCGGTGCCGCGACTACACCGTTTGACCTGCAGCCCCGGCCCGCTCTGCGACGAAACGTCGACGAGTTTGCCCTTCCCATTGTTGCGATAAAGCTTGTTGAACTGATTGTACGTCGTGCGGTCGTCGTACGATTCGACGTTGGGCTGAAGGTGACCGCACGCGATGAACAGATCGCGCAGCCCGTCTCGGTCAAAATCGACCAGGCCGCTGCCCCAGGTGACGCTCGCGACCGTCCCGGCCCCGGCGCCTGTTTCCATGGTGACGTCCTCGAAGAAGCCGTCGCCGAGGTTGCGGTAGAGAGGGCCCCATTGGTCCTGGTAGGCGGTGACGTAGAGATCCAGTTTGCCGTCGTTGTCGTAGTCGCCCAGTTCGACACCCATGCTGCCCTGTTCCTCTCCGTGCTGATCGTAGGCAATCGCGGCGATCAGGCCCGCCTCTTCGAACCGGCCCTTTCCATCGTTGAGGAAGAGGAAGTTGCCCGTCATGTCGTTGGCGACGAGGATGTCGGTGTCGTGGTCGTTGTCGATGTCGCCGCAGATGGTTCCCATCCCGGCTCCCTTGTGTACGCCGATGCCCGATGGGCCAGTGACATCGGTGAAAGTCCCGTCGCCATTGTTGCGGTACAGGGTGTCGCGTGTGTTCTCGTAGATCTCAGCCGCGGGGCCCAAGTACGCCGGGTGGCCGGCGCGAGTGCTCTGAAACGACTCTACGTCGGGGCACTTGACGTAGTTGGATACGTAGAGGTCCACGTCGCCGTCGCCTTCGATATCGAGGAAGTTCGCGCCGGCGCCCACCTGGTCGCCATTGCCCACCCCGGCGGCGCTCGTGACATCGGTGAAAGTCCCATCGCCATTGTTGCGGTAGAGCACGTTGGGCCCATGATTGTTGAGATAGAGGTCCTGATCGCCGTCGTTGTCGTAGTCAGCGACCGCGACGCCCAGGCCGAATCCTGTATCCCCCACACCCGCGGCGCTCGTCACATCAGTGAAGCGCCAATCGCCGTCATTGCGGTAGAGGGCGTTTCGCAACGGTGATCCTTTGGGGGACGCGCTGTTGAGAAAGTAGATGTCGATATCGCCGTCATTGTCGTAGTCGAACGAGGCCAATCCCGCACAGACGGTCTCAGCGATATGATACGTCCCCGAAAATCCGATATCATGCTTGAAGGCGATCTTCGTTTGAGCGGTGACGTCGACAAAACGAAACGGCGCCGCGGCGCCGGCGGTCAGGCACGAGCAGAGAATCAAAGCGGCCAGATATCGTATCGTTCTAGCGCTTGGCTTGAATGCGTTCATAGGCGCTCCTATACGTTCCGTTCCTCGGGTCCAGCGCAATCGCTTTCTGGATGGCGTCCAGGGCGCCGTCAAGATCTCCGTTGATGTCGCACGCCCAGGTCAGGAGAAAGTAGTAGTCGGCAGTGGGATTCAGAGCGGTGGCTTTCTGCATCAAGGTTCGGGCTTCGGGCAGATTGGTCTGAACGCGGAGATAGAACCGCGCCAGTTCGGCCAGCGCCAGGTGTGAGTCGGGGAAGCGTGCGACGGTCTGCCGCAGGCTGCTCCCGGCCCGCCCGGGCTGGTTCATCAGGGCGTACAGCTTTCCGATGTTGATGTGGGGCAGTGGGTTGCTCGGGTCCAGTTCGGTGACTCTGCGGAACAGCTCCAGGGCCTTCTGATGCTGATTCCCCACGAAGTAGTGACCCGCCATCTTCTCCCACGTGTGGGCGTCGTTCGGGTCCAATTCCAGGGCTCTTTCGAGCAGCCTCTGGCCGATCGCCGGCTCACGTTTGGGGTCGAACAGGCTGTAAGCTCTCACATAGAACGTCGCCGCTCGATGGCGGGCGTGCGGGATCTCGTCGATTATGATGCGCTGGTCTTCCGAGCTATCGGCCTGAGCCTTGAATTCTCGGAAACGCGCCATGGCTTCCTTTGCCTTCTCGATGTCCTTCAGACGCGTGTAGATCACCCCCAGGCCGTAGTGGGCATTGTAGTAGTCCGGCTGAAGCTCGATGGTCTTCTCGTAAGCGGCCTTGGCCTTCTCGTAAGCTCGTTTCTTCTGGTGGACCTGACCCAGCAGATAATAGTTCCGCGCGGATGTAGGCGTAAGCGTGCATTCGATTTCGAGCAGGTCCAGCGCTTCATCCAGTTGTCCTTGGGCAACAAGGGTCTTGGCGATCTGCCAGCGAAGCCCCGGCGCCCGAGGATTCGCCTCCAGACCCTTGCGCCACCAGGCGATCGCCTCGTTGGGGTCGTCCTTTCGCTGAGCGGCCTGGCCGATGCTCTCGTACAAGTCGCTGCGTTTCGGGTTCAGAGCGGCGGCCTGTTTCCACAGGGCTTCGGACTTGGTGATGTCGCCGCGATACTGATGGACGCGCGCCAGCAGCGCCAGCGGCGCATCGCTCTGAGGGAAATCCTGGATCAGGGCTTCCGCCAGCGCCAATTCCTCCTCTTGGACGGCCGGCACATTCTCGGGCGATTGGCCGGCGTACGCACTCAGAACGGTGACGACATGGCGCTGTTCAGTCGGAACACCCGCGGGCGATGAGGGCGCGGTTGGCTCGGCGTCCTCCCCGGTCAGCCATATGATGCTCACTCCAACCACGGTGACAGCCAGAATGATCCCGACGGCCCACCGCCGATGCCCCCTGTGCCTCGTCGCGGGAGGAGGGCTCGAATGAGCAGGCCTGACCCGCTTCTTCATTCCTTTGGGTGGCTTTCTGTGCTTTGTCATTCTGCTCCGTTCAGAATGCCGGCCCGTCAGGGAGAGCCGGCCTGCGATTGGCCCTCGACCAGGGTCACGAGTCGATCGACGGCGAGATCCTTGAAGACGTCGGTACGCCCCCCCGGCCAGCGAACTTCGAGGCGGTCGACACGCTCACGCTCGCCCAGACCGAAATAGAGCCTCGTTCCGTAGTGGCTCTGATAACCCCGCCCGCTGTGGACCTCGTCGATGGCGGTCAGGTCGCCCGCGACCACCGTCACCCGGGCCCCCACGCCATCCCGGTTCGCCTTGACGCCCTTGAGCCGGATCTGGAGCCAATGGCCCTGCCTGGGCGAGTCGTTTCGCAACAGCGTCGGTTCGCGCCGGGAGTTCTGCACGACGATGTCTACGTCCCCGTCATTGTCAAGATCGTCAAAGCCGACGCCGCGACTGCTGAGCTTGACCTTCATCCCATCGCCGGAGGATTCGGAGACATTGATGAACTTCTCTTTGCCTGTATTCATGAACAGCAGGTTGGTCGCGAAATACGAGCTGCGCTGGTCCCACTTCTCGACGTTGTCGGCCAGATGGCCCAGGGCGACGAAGAGGTCGCGATCCCCGTCGTTGTCGAAGTCGGCGAAATCGTTGCCCCAGGTGACGGTGTGAACGGTTCCCGCGCCAGCGCCGGTCAGGAAGGTCGCGTCCTCGAACATCCCGTCACCGAGGTTCTTGTAGAGCGAAGGGAATTGCTGTTGATATGCTGTCACATAGAAATCGATCAGACCGTCATGGTTGAAGTCGCTGCACCCGACGCCCATACTGCCCATCTCGTCGCCGTTCATGTCGTAGCCGACGCCTGCTAGCAGGCCGATCTCTTCGAAATGCCCCGTCCCGTCGTTTTGCCAAAGGAAGTTCTGCATCTGGTCGTTGGCAACGAAGATATCCGTGTCGCCGTCATTGTCGTAGTCGGCGCACACGGTGCCCATGCCGGTACCTCTACTGCCGCCGATCCCTGAGGCGCTGCTGACGTCGGTGAAGGTCCCATCTCCATTGTTGCGAAACAAACTGTCGGGCGTGGGCTCATACAACCTGGGTCCGACATAGATCAGATAGCCGCTGATGGTGTTCGTCACGTGGTTCTCGTAGGTGAAATCGACGTAGCTCGAAGAGAACAGATCCAGGTCGCCGTCATTGTCCATGTCGAGAAAGTTAGCGCCGGCGCCGACCTTGTGCCCATCCGCCACGCCGGCGGCTTTCGTCACGTCGGTGAACGTCCCGTCTCCGTTGTTGCGGAACAGAACGTTGGGTCCGAAGTTCGTGATATAGACATCCGGGTCGCCGTCCCCGTCGTAATCGCCCACCGCGACGCCCAGGGCGTGCCCCGGATCTCCCAGGCCGCTTTGATCGGTCACGTCGGTAAATCTCCAGTTCCCGTCGTTGCGGTACAGGGCGTTGCGGGGAGGCGTCTTGAGGTTCGCGTCTTTCAGAGCTCCCCCGTCGAGGAAGTAGATGTCGATGTCGCCGTCTCGATCGTAATCGAAAAGGGCCAGGCCCGCGCAGACCGTCTCGACGATGTAGTACTTGCCGCTCGAACCATCGTGATGTCTGAACGTGATACCCGTCTTCCTCGTGACATCCGCGAAGTGGATCGTGCTGGGGGATTGGGCTTGGCAGGCCGCGCAGAAGAACAGCGTCAGCAACGCCGCTCGCCACCGTCGCTTTCCTTCGATTCTGTGCATGCCCGGCCTGCGGATCACTTGGACGTCATCTCCTTCCTGACGCTGTGGTAGGTCTCGGCGTACTTGGCGTTCTTCGGGTCGAGCTTGGCTGCCTGTCTCAAATGGTCCACGGCGCTGCTTCGGTCCTCGTTCGCCAGGCAGGTCAGCCCCAGCACGTAGTAGTTCTGAGCATTGGCTCTTAATGCGACGGCCTGGTGGGCGAGTTCTCTCGCCTGGACGAGGTTCTTCCTCATATGCAGGTAGAGGCGGGCCAGTTCCTGGTGCCCCGCATCGTGCTCGGGAGCGATCTCGATGGCCTTACGGAAGGCCTTCTCTGCAGCTTCGAACTGCCTCATCCGCGCCGACAGGATGCCGATGTTGAGTTGGCACGTCGCGTCGGTCGGGTCGATCTTCGCGATACGGCGACACAGTGCCAGCGCCTCACGGAACTGATTGCGGCTCCGAAAGAGAATCATCAATCGCTCGAGGTACGTCGCATTGTCAGGATCGAGATTGACGGCCTGCTTGAGTAGCTCTTCGGCCTGTGCTATGCCGCCCGCCGCTCGGTACAGGTCGTGGGCGTCAAACGACAGCCGGGCCAAACCTCGAGAGTATGTGTCCAGGTCGCTCGTCGACTGATCCAGCTTCCGTGTCGCCTGCTCATCCAGTTTCTGGAGGCGTTTGAATTCCGCAAGATGGTGTCTGGCCGCCTCCTGTTGCTTCAGCCGGGCACAGATGTTGTACAGGCCGTAGTGGGCGTTCATATGGTCGGGCTGAAGTTCGATCGCCTTCTCGTAGTTCGCCTTGGAGGCCTCGTAATTCCTCAGATGCTGGTGAGCGCGACCGAGCAGGAAGTAATTCCGAATCGTGTCGGGATACTGTTTGGCCTCTTCTTCCAGTTCTGGAATGCTCTCCTCGTAGCGACCCAGACGCATGAGGCAGCGGGCGATGTTCGCGCGGGCCCCGTGCAAGGTCGGGACGACCTCAAGACCCTTGCGCCACTGGGCGATGGCGTCTTCGAATCCATCGGTTTCAAAGGCGGCCTGAGCGATTCGGTCGTAGACGTCGGCCCGCTTCGGATTCATCTGGACGGCCCTCTCCCAGACTTCTACCGCCGGGTCGATAGCCCCGCGTCTGCGATGAACGTCACCGAGCAATACCAGCGGTTGTTCATTGTTGGCGAACGTGGTGGCCAGGTGTTGGGCCAGACGAAGCTCCTCGGCCTTCAGTGCGGCGGTCTTCTCCTCCGGGCCAAGTGAGGCCGGTGGGGGCGTGGGGGCCTTGGTCTTGACCTCGGGGGTGGGCGGCGCTGTCTGGACCGGCGCCGGTGGTTCTTCAGGCGCGTTTCGTGTGAGTTTGGCCGCGACGAGCAATCCCGCGACAATAATGACTCCCAGAGCCGCCGCTACGAGCGCTCGCTTCTTTCGGGTGGACGCCGAGCGCCGAGGAGATGGGGCCGGTGTCCGGCTCCTCCTGGTCGCCTTCTTCTTTGACCCGCGGTGTCCTGTCATCGTCCACTGCTCCGGTCAAGGTTATCAGCTGTAGCCTTAAGATCGGCTCAGCGGATGTGGCGCGTGTTGAATTTCTCGTGGTATTCCTGATGTTTCTCGTCCTGAGGATACCCTTCGTCAGATCCGTAGGGGTATTCGCTCATGTCATGGTAGGGCAGCGGCTCAACCGTTTCGGGGTGAACCGTGTACAGATCCATATCTTTGCAGTAACTATCGGTCTTGAGAATGAACGATCGCTGGAATCCGGAGGGCACGGAAGGCAAACCGTCGGCGGTGTAGCGCAACGTCACTTCCTCGCCCGGTCCCATAATAACGTAGCAGTCGTCCGGCTCATGAAGCAAAGGCGTGACATCACCATAGCGGGTGTACGCGCCGCGCATGGTTTTCCAGGGCAACATCCGGTCGACCTGGCTGTAGTCGTAGAGGTTGGGCTTCTTCCCGTCGGGCGAGTACTCGCGTGGATAACCGAGGAAACGCAGGTCCGCATCCGCCAGTGGGATCCAGTGCACTTCAACCGGCGCCGGCGTCACGATCGGCGCCAGAAAGATCTGATCCCAGTACAGCTCCATGTTGGTGACGATGCGGAGTCGCCGATCGGTACGACGCAGCTTGCCCGTAACTTCCAGGGTCATGATGTGCCGCACGCCGGCCGGGTAGCCGACTTCGTGGAACAGCTCCACCCATTGCCCCTCCCGCTCGGCGTAGATGCTGGGCGCCTCCAGACGCAGTCCCGCCTGACTGGCGGCGAAGTTCGTCGAGGAATACCCGTAATGCACCCAGCCGTGAAGGAACAGGACCACACGGGCGTCCGCCGACAGCGAGCCCAAACGCGAACCGAAGTCCAGCTCCACGGCGTGTTCCTCCGCGTAGCCAACGAAGCGCGGGTCCGGCTTGACCGGTCCGGCGTAGACCCGATCCACCGTCTTGATCGCTTCAGTGACATCCACATCCCGGTGGTCCACCGCCTGCACCGGCTCGATGGCGTCACGGACGCAGAAGAGTTCGAATTCCGGCGGCGCGATGTTGACCGCCATCATCTCGTTGGGATAGACCTGCGTTCCGATTGGGTGGTCCACCGCCATCAGTCTGGCTTCGTCCAGGTAGACGATTTCTTCGATCGGCTCGATTACGTGCAGGACATAGTGACCATCCTTGGGTTGCAGATTGGGTACGGGGACGTATTCGGTGGAGTCGGGCTGAGCGTAGACACCGGGTTCGGCCAGATAGCCGAGCCCGCCCATGCCGCCGAAGTCGGAGATGAACTCGACGAACTGGCCGTTCCAGGCGAACAGATGGGGACACGACGAGACCTTGCGTTGAATCTCTACGACCTCCAGCACCTGATCGGCCGGAAGTTCGAGTTCCGCTTGCATGACCGCATCGGGCCAGGTGACGCGCAGCCAATCGACGACCGCCTGGCGTCCCAGGCCGGCGTGGATGCGCAGCGGCGGGGAGGCGACGGGCCCTGAGGGGATGCCGACCACATGCTGCTGGGAGATCATTCCTGTCTTGACGTCCACCCGGGCGCCGATCGCCGAGTTGTTTGAGCGGGATTTGCCGTCCTGACCCCGCGTGCCGCGCAGGTCTATCTGCAGCCAATGACCTCCCTCGGTGGCGTTCCTCACCAGGAACGGTCGTTCGCCGGCCGGCGCGAGGAAGACGTCACACGTTCCGTCGCCCGTGAAATCGGCGACGACGCAACTGGCGTAACCATCGAAACTCAGAGCGGCGAACAGGTTCCCCGGATCGGCCTCCCGGGCGTCACGGAAACGATTGCGCGGCCATTCGTTGATGAGCAGAGCTGGGCCGCGCGTGCCGTTGCGCCGGGCGCGGTCGGCGATGACGATATCGAGATCGCCGTCGTTGTCCATATCGGCGAACTGCCCCCCGGAGGCGCCGGCGCGGCCGCACTGGTCAGTGAAATCGCTGTGCCGTTCGAAGCGAAAACCTCCAATATTGATGTACAGATGGACGGCGTCACGGCTGAACACCAGCAGATCGCGGTCCCCATCGCCGTCCGGGTCGCCCGAGGTGGCGCCGAGCACGTTGTCCAGGTCCGCCAGGCCCAGTCGGTCGGGGTACTGGAGGTGGTGGCGCCAAGCGCGATCGTTGACCCAGCCGATCGGGGCTCCGTCCTGAGGAAAGACGATCAGGTCCAGGTCACGGTCGTTGTCGAAGTCGTCGTAGATCGTCGTCGCGACAGCCGCCGAATCGAACGCCAGGCCAAGTTTCTCGGCGATGTCGTCGAAGGAGCCGTCGCGGTTGTTGTTGTACAGGCTGCTCGCTTGCGTTTTGGATGTCTCTCCAGCGGGGATTGAACCCTTCGCCAGGTGAAGGGATTGGAGATCGAGATCCCCATCGCTGTCGATGTCCAGCAGGCGGGCGCTCTGAGTCGCCGTGTCCTCGCTGACCAGCCCTTCCAGAGCCGTTTCTTTGAGCGTTCCCTTGCTGTCATTGGCGAAGTATAGATCGCGCCCGGCGCGGCCGAGCCAGATATCGAGATCGCCGTCGTTGTCCACGTCGCCCAGGGTGGGGCAAATCCCACCGCAGGTCAGGGACTGGCCTTTGGAGAACGCCCCGGCTCCATCGTTGAGCCAAATCGCGGCGCCGCCGTTATCGCCCAGCCCGGTCAGACAGAGATCGATGTCCCCATCGTTGTCGATGTCCCCGGCCGCGACGCCGGGCAGTTTCACATCGACGCCCTTGCCGTTCCAGGGCGATAGCGGTTCGCTGAATCGCTCGAACTCCGGCGAGAACAGCACGCGCTGCTGGATCGGCTTGGGCGGACGCAGCGGAAGGTCGTCCGCGCCCAGGGCGACGTAGTACTTTCCCACGGTTCCGTAGCTGTTGAGAACCGTAAACGTGCCGCCGGTCAGTTCGACGCTCTTGAGTTCGCGGAAACGCATGAACAGCGCCTTGGCCTCTTCGCGCCGCTTGCTGCGCTGATAGAGGGTCGCCAGGCGATAGGTCGCCGAAACGAAGCCCGGGTCGGTCGCGACGATGGCTTCCAGCACCTTGATCGCCTGCTCCTTCTTATCCAGATTGATCAGGGTCTCGGCGTACTTGTAGGCGACATGGGGATCGTTGGGGTCGGCCTGATGAACGGTGCTGAAGCACTCCATTGCCCGGGCGTTGTCGCCGGCGTGCTGGTGGAGCAGACCGAGGCAGAATCGGCTGGGAAGATGGTCTGGATTTCCTTTCAGGATAGACTCAAAGGCCTCCTGAGCCTTCCGCAGGTTCTCTTCGGCGCCGGCGTCTTCCTGCATGTTCAGGTACGCCAGGGCGAGATTGAAGCGGGCCGCCTTCCACTGCGGCGCCGAGGCGACCACTTTCTCGAATTCCTCAGCCGCGTCGGCGTAGCGATACTGTTCCAGCAGCGCCGCGCCGCGATTGAACTGAGCGAGGGCTTCCTGGATTGACGCGGACAAAAGGGTTCGCGTTGGGCGCGTCGCAGCGGCGACGCGCTGAGGCCCCCAAGCCGGCGCCATGGAGGTGATTGCCAGTATTGTCAGAAACTTGCAGAGGTTCCTGCAAGCCGTATGCCTCGTCGATTCCTTCACGATTCGATCCAGCCTAAAGCAAATGTGGAAATCGGGTGTTGCCCCGCCCCCATGGGTCTCGGGGCAGTTCCATCAAACGGGGGCGCAAGCACCCTCGTACAGCGGCGACGACGGATGCGCGTCTGTCACGCTGCACTACCCAGCATATGCTTTCTCGCGCACTTCGTCAAGCGCAGGGCTGGTTGCGACTCGCTGCTTGGTCACGATGAAGTAGCTGTTCTGGAAATCGTGGGGCAGGCGCTTGATCTGTACGTCCGAGAAGCCCGCAGCCTCAAGCATTTCCAGGGCCTTCTCCTGGCCCCACATCGCGCCCAACCCGGCGCCGTTCTGAGCCAGTGACACGGGCATGCAGTGCAGGCACGATATGGTGTAGAGTAAGGGCCCGGCGGGGTGGTCGGCGTTCTTGTGGATATGCGTCGAGGCGGCGATATCCTGCATGAGGAATACACCGTCCGGCTTGAGGGCTTGGGCGATCGAGGCCAGCACGCGATCGGGTCGCGCCTGGTCGTGAATTGCGTCGAAGGCGGTGATTAAACCGTAAGATCCTGGGATCTCGAACGTGGTGAGGTCTTTCTGTGAGAATTGCACGTTGGTCAGACCTTGCTTGCGTACTTGATCCCGGGCGATGTCGATGGCCTCCTCGGAGAGATCGTACCCAACGAAGCGGCTGTTCGGAAACGCCGCTCCCATCAGGGTCAGGGCGCGCCCGCTGCCGCAGCCGATGTCGAGCACATCAATTCCGTCTTTCAGTGCCTCGACCAGCCCGGGAACCAGAGGCAGGATCCTGTCGGTCAGTGCAGGGACGACTGTCTGACCGCTGTCTTCGGCCATTATCTGATGGAAACGCCGGTATGCCGCGTAGGGCACGCCGCCGCCGTTCCTGAAGCAGTCGATGATCTGGTCCTCCACGGCGCCGGACTGGGCGACGTATTGAGCGAAGACGGCGATGTTGTCGGGGGACGCCTCTCGCGTCAGCCAGGCCGCATGTTCCGGCGGCAGCCAGAACCGCTCGCCATTCTCGTCGCATTCGACGATACCACCGGTGAACATGGCGCCGAGCCATTCGCGCACATAACGCTCGTTGAGCCCGGCGGCGCTCGCGATCTCGCCCGACGTCGCGGGGGGCAGCTTGCCTAAGGTGTCAAAGAGCCCCGTGCGATGCCCGATGGAGATCATCACCGCCACCGCCCCGGCGTTCAAGGTCTCCAGCATTCGCTCCCCAAATGCTTCGGCTCGCTTTCTGTCGATTGTCTGACTGATCATCGCTCTTCCCTCGACTCAATCATCCGATCTGTCGCGTCCGGGCGGCTTATATAAGACGGATTTAGGCCTATAAGCAGTCGTTCACCCACTCGGGCGCATTCTGGTCCTCTGAGTCTAGGTTCTACTCGTCGGCTGGGGAGAGGTTCTGCGAAAGTCGAAGGTCAGATCAGATTTCCCACTATCGAGCGTCCCGGCTCACGCTCTGGGTCAATTGGCCAGATTCTTCGCCGGGTTGAGCTTGATCATCGTCGCTATGGGGCGCGCTGTAGCGTTGTCGATCCGGTAGGTGTGTTGGCGCAGGGTCCCCCGTTTGTCCTCGATTTGCAGCGTTGCCACCGTTCTTCGCCTGTCGGATCCACATTCCCATGCAACGCTCTCCCAGTCCGTCTCTCGACCCCACCGGGCCAACGCCTCGTTCAATCCTTCGATGAGCTTAGCGTAACCTTGGGGCGGCGCCGCCGTGAACAGGTCTCTGGCGACGGTAATCACCCTGGAATCCTGGCAGACTTCAATTGCGTCCCGCCCACACTCCTCAAGGCTCGCAATCACGGCCCTTCGACAGAGTTCGTTCTCCGGTGTGGGGAACAGCAGCACGAGGAATTCACTTTCGTCGAATCTTGGGTGCTTCTCTTCTCCGTTCGTTCCGGAAAGAGCGCCGGCCAGGTGACAGACCAACAGCGCCGTGACGACTATCGCCGGAACCATTGCGGTTATACGCAGCTTTCTCACTCCCATTTCCTCTCGAATAAGTTAAGACCAATGGCGACAGACTCTATGACTCTCCGAATCCTCACCTGCTGGGTCTCCTCCTGATTGTCTCCCTGCTTACGAGCAACGACGGAGGGCGGGGCCATCGAAATGGTTGATGTGTATCTCGTTGACGCCCGCACCGTCTGTCGGACATATCGGCTCGTCGAGTGCTGGACGTTAGGCGAATCTCCTCCTCCTTGATGCCGTGCCCATGGCGGGTCGGCTGCGGCCGGAGGAATGGCTTCTGGTCGAGATGCTGAGCTGGCGTGGATTAAGCAGTGTTGTCAGTCGTTCCAAGGGTGGGTATAGTAGGTCAAAAAGACTGGGAGGTTCTATGAGACGTACAGGGACACTAGCGCGCCGGGCCTTCTTGAAAGTCGCGGCGGCTAATATCGCCTTGCCCCATGTGGTCACGTCCTCGGTCCTCGGGGGCGGCCGCGGCACGCCGCCCAGCGAGCGGATTCGGATGGGGTTCATCGGGCTCGGGGGGCAGGGCAGTGGACACCTCGTCGGCGGCGCCTGGACCTATGTGCCGGGCGGGTACATCGCCCGCGATGATGTCCAGGTGCAGGCGGTCTGTGACGTGCGTCGCGATCGACGCGAGCGGGCCCATCATCGCTGCAACCAGATCTACGCCGAGCGAACCGCCCAGGAGAGCTACAATGGCGTGCAGGCGTACAATGACTTTCGCAAGGTTCTCGCTCGTTCGGATATCGATGCCGTGCTGCTGGCGCTGCCCTACCATTGGGCGGCCCCGATGGCGATCATGGCGATGCGATCGGGCAAGGACGTCTATTGCGAGAAGCCCATCGCGATCACGGTACGTGAAGGGCGTTGTCTGGTCGAGGCGGCGCGGCGGTACAGCCGCATCTACCAGGCGGGTATGCAGCAGCGCTCGGAATACGGGGGCAAGTTCCGCATCACGTGCGAACTGGTTCGCAATGGACGTCTCGGTCAACTCAAGGAGGTCTACGCCTATCGCCCGCCCGGGGCGTTTTTTCCGAGGGGTTGGACGTCTGACGATTCCAAGCCCGTACCGGCCGGTCTCGACTGGGACATGTGGCTCGGCCCCTTGCCCTGGCGACCTTATGGTGGGCACGCCGGCCATGCCTTGCCCGGCCTGTTCGTCGGCGACGTGAACTGGAGCCCGCACCACTACGACATCATTCAATGGACGATCAATCCCGATCCGACCGCGCCGATCGAGGTCGAGTACGACAAGGGCGCCATCCACTACCACTATGCGAACGGCGTTGTCGTGCATTCGGGAGGTTATCCGGGCGAGCCGATCGGCGGCGAGGGCGGCGCCTGTTTCGTGGGCACCGAGGGGCGTATCGCGGTCGATCGATCCAATCTGGTCTCCTACCCGGGACGGATTCTGAAACAGCCGTTGCGCCGGGATGATTCCCGCGTCTATCATGCGACCAGTCATTCAGGCAACTTCCTCGACTGTGTTCGGACGCGTCGGCAGACCATCTGCCATTCTGAGACAGCGGTGTACACCATGAATGCGATCCTGGTCGGGGGCATTGCCCTGGCTTTAAAGCGGGCGGTCACGTGGGACCCGGTCAACGGCGAGTTCCCGGGCGACGAGCAGGCCAACCGTTTGTTGTCCTACAGCAAGCGTCCGCCGTGGTTGATTTGACTCCGTTCCCAAGCAGACGATTGTCCCTGGTGACTATGAGGGCATCCAAATGAAGAAGAATCACCTGTTTCCTATACTGCTGTGTCTTCTGGTTCTTGCCGTCGGCAATGTCCGTGCCGACGAGGAACAAGACCTCATCACGACGCTGAGATCGGACGCGGGCGTCCCTCAGAAATGCACAGCGTGCTTTCGCCTACGCATTGTCGGCACGACCAATTCCGTACCCGCGCTGGCCGCGCTGCTGAACGAAGATCGGCTGTCCCACGCCGCGCGCAACGCGCTGGAGGTCATGCCGTACGCCGAAGCCGGCGCAGCGCTGCGCCAGGCTCTAGGTGACACCTCCGGCTTGATCAAGGCGGGCCTGATCGATTCACTCGGCTGGCGCCGCGACCCGCAAGCCGTCCCGCTTCTTGCGCCGCTGCTATCTGATACGGATGTCGCGATTGCTGTCACCGCCGCGTCAGCTCTGGGGAAGATCGACACTTCCGCGGCTGCTGACGCGCTGCGAAAGGCCCTGAATACTTCGAGCATCCAGGTGCGCGTGACCGTTGCTGAAGCCTGTCTCGGTTGTGCCGATCGACTTCAGGCCGCTGAAGACCACGACGGGTCCGAGCAGATGTATCGACGGGTGCTTCAGTCCGATCTCCCCGGTCGTCTGCGCGGTGCTGCCTTGGCTGGATTGGCCAGACATGCCGTGGGCAGCGCTGAACTCCTGACGGCGCTGAGGAGCAAGGACGCGCAGTTTCAGGTTGCTGCTGCGATGGTGGTCAGGCACCTTGCCGACCGGACTGTTTTGGAGGAAGTCGCCTCGGCGGCGCCAACTCTGTCGGCATCCGCCCAGGTGCCTTTGATCTATGCCCTGGCGGACCGGGGCGATCCTGTCTCACTCAAGGCGGTCACAACGCTGTGCAGCAGTGATGTTGTGTCCGTGCGAACCGCTGCGCTGATGGCCCTCGGATCGATCGGCGACGCCGACTCGGTTCCTGTCCTTCTTCAGGCCGCGGCGCGCGGCTCCGAAGGTGAACAGCGCGCGGCGCGGAGGAGTCTGGTTAACCTGCCTGGAAACGAGATCGATGATTTGCTCAAACACCGAATTCGTCACGCGCCGGCTCGGGAGCAGAGCGAGATCCTTCATGCCCTGGCGGCGCGCCACGTACTGAATGCCGTGCCACTGATTCTTGATACCGTCGACAGCGACAATCGTCGGGTGCGACGGGCGTCCGTCGAGGCGCTGCGCGACCTGGCCGATGCGGATGATCTGGTGGCTCTGACAACGCTGTTGGTCGAGGCCAAGGCGGGCGGTCGCGATGCCGTCCGAAAGATGCTGGTCTCCGTAGCGCATCGACTTGAAGCAGAGGCGAAGGTGTCTCGACTCATTATCAAAGGAGAGGGCACCGCCAAGGGCGAAACCCGCGGCGCTCTGTTGCTGACGCTTGGGGAACTGGGTTGCGAACCGGCTCTGCCCGTGCTTCGCAGAGCTTTGCGTGACGAGGACGCGGACATTCGACGAGCGGCAATCGTCGCCTTGAGTCAATGGCCGAACGGCCAGCCGATGACCGATCTGTTGCGCGTGGCGCGCGAGTCGGAGAATCGGACCCATCGGGTCCTCGCTCTGCGCGGGTACATCGATCTGACTGCGTCGGCGGACATGCCACTGGCGGCGCGACTGAAGTGTTGTCGGACCGCAATGGGCCTGGCCAAGGGCCCAGCGGAGAAGCGCAGGGTGCTCGCCGTGCTGCCCCGGATCAAGACGGTTGAGGCGCTGAAGCTCTCGGCGTCATCCCTTGATGACGCACAGGTCCGCCAGGAGGCGGCGCTGGCGACGGTGACGATCGCTAAGGACATCCATGCGGGTAATGCCGAACCGGTCAGTGCGGCGCTGAAGCGTGTCGTCGCGGCCCAAGTGGCGTCAAACATCAAAGAAGAGGCGCAGAAGACGCTCGATGAGATCGAGGCGGTCCGCAGCTATCTGAGGAATTGGGAGGTGGCTGGGCCCTATCTGGCGAAAGGTAAGCAGTGCACCCAACTGTTCGACATGCCGTTTGGCCCTGAGTTGAAGGACGCTCAGGTCTCATGGCGCAAGATGCCCATCTCGGCCGCAGGTGGGCACCCGGCGTATCTTGATCTTCTGAAGGAACTCAATGGTGGTGAGCAGCGCGTCGCTTATCTGCGGACGCAGTTCGAGTCGCCCGAACAGCGGACCACGACGCTGGAGATCTTCAGTGACGACGGCGTCAAAGCCTGGCTCAATGGTCAGGTAATCCATGCCAACAACATCATGCGCCCGCTCATGCCGGAGCCGGATCGCGTGAAAGTGACTCTGAAGAAGGGCGTCAATCGTCTGATGCTCAAAGTGACCCAGAACAACATGCCCTGGGGGGCGGTCGTTCGCGTCAAGGATGTCAAAGCGCCCGAGCCGCGACTGGGCGAGGGATTCAAGCTGCACACGATCAATGCCGACTCGCGTTTCGAGGCGGCGGGCGTTGTCGACGTCAATCGTGACGGCAAGCTGGACATCTTCTGCGGCGGATTCTGGTACGAAGCGCCGAGTTGGAAGAAGCACTTCGTCCGCGCGGTGAAGGAGCAGGGCGACTACTACTATGACTTTGCGAACCTTCCGGTCGACGTGGATGGGGACGGCTGGACCGATATCGCCAACGCCGCCTGGCACAACAAATTGGTCTTCTGGGTGCGCAACCCGGGCGAGAAGGGCGGCCCCTGGGATGTGTTCGAGGTCGACACGCCGGGTAACATGGAAACCGCCATGCTCGCCGACATCAATGGGGACGGCCAACCGGACGTCTTGCCCAACATCATGAGTCAGGCGGCGTGGTACGAGTTCCATCGCGACGCCTCGGCGCCGCAAGGGGTGCGATGGGAGAAACATCCCTTGCCCCAACCGGCGGCCGGTCATGGTCTCGGTTCGGGTGACATCAGCGGGGACGGGCGCTGTGACATCGTCGCGCCGAAAGGCTGGGCCGAGCAGACGGCCGACGGGTGGCAATGGCATGCCGAGTTCGACCTGGGCCACGCGAGCATCCCGATCCTTGTGCACGATGTCGACGAGGATGGCGATGCCGACATCATTTGGGGGCTGGGGCACAACTACGGCTTGTTCTGGTTGGAGCAGGAGAAACAGGGAGCCAAACGTCTCTGGACGAAGCACTTGATCGACGATTCCTGGTCGCAGCCGCATTTCCTGATCCTGGCCGACCTGGACAACGACAAGAAGGATGAACTCATCACGGGCAAACGCTATCATGCCCACAATGGCAAGGACCCGGGCGGCAACGATCAGGTGTGTGTCTACTACTATGATTTCGACCGTTCGGCTGGGACGTGGATACGTCATACGATGCACGAAGGAGGGCGCGTGGGGCTCGGCATCAATACCGAAGCGGTCGATATGGATGGCGACGGTGACATCGACGTCGTCGCGCCCGGTAAGAGTGGATTGTATCTCTTTGAGAATCTGACGAACTAGCTTGGATGGTTCAGACAGGACATCATGCATTTAGGAGGTGCTTATTATGCCTAAACCGAAAATCGCAATGATCGGCGCCGGAAGTCTCATCTTCTGCAAGACGCTGACGATGGACATCCTGGCTACCGAGGCGCTGCAGGATGTCGAGATCTGCCTGATGAACCGGACCAAGCCCAAGCTCGACAAGATGGAGGAGTTCGTTCGCAAGGTGGTCGAGGAGAACAAGCTTCCCACCAAGGTCACGGCGACGCTGGATCGGCGCGAGGCGCTGGACGGCGCGACCTACGTGATCAACATGATCCAGGTCGGTGGCGTCGAGGCGTTCCGCATGGACTACGAGATCCCGCTCAAGTACGGTGTGGATCAGTGCATCGCCGACTCCATCGGTCCCGGCGGCGTCTTCCGGGCGCTGCGCACCATCCCCGTCCTGGCCGATATGTCGTGGGACATGAACGAACTATGCCCCGATGCGATTCTGTTGAACTACGCCAATCCCATGGGCGCCAATTGCTCGGCGCTGGGCCGGGTCGCGGACGTGCAGTTCATCGGCCTCTGTCACGGGGTCCAGACGACGCTGGACCTGATCAGTCGCTACGTGGACGTGCCCAAGAATCAGGTGGATCACACCTGCGCCGGTATCAACCACATGGCGTGGTTCCTCTCGCTCCGTGACAAGCGCGACGGGCGCGACCTGTACCCGATCCTCAAAGAGAACATCGAGAAGGCCGAGTATTACGTCACCGAGAAGGTTCGCTGCGAGGTCATGCGTCACTTTGGCTACTTCATGACCGAGAGCACGGGCCATCTGTCCGAGTACATCCCGTGGTTCCGCAGCAGTCGCAGGGCGCTGGAGTTGTATTGCGATCAGCCTGATTTCGGCGGCGCCTCCGGGGCCTATTACCACTACTGCAACATGCTGGCCGAGAAGTACAAGAGCGTCGACTATCTGGCGACCGAATCGCCCAAGATCGAGGGCCGTAGCGTCGAATACTGCTCGTACATCCTCGAAGCGGCCCAGACGGACCGGCCCTTCCGCCTAAACGGCAACGTGCGCAACGACGGCTACATCACCAACCTGCCGCAGGGCTGTTGTGTGGAGGTTCCCGTCTACGTCGATTCTCAGGGCCTGCATCCGGTGACGATCGGTGATCTGCCCTTGCCCTGTGCGGCGCTGAATCAGAGCAATGTTACGGTACAGCAACTGGTGGTCGAGGCGGCTTTGGAAGGCAATCCGGAGTACGCCATGCAGGCGATTGCGATGGACCCGCTCACTTCGGCGGTCTGTACGCTCAAGGAAGTTCGGGATATGACGCGCGAGATGATGGAGGCCGAGAAACAGTGGTTGCCCGAGTTTGCGGGCAAGGAACTGGCGAAAAGGCCGATCATCAGCATCCCGGACGATCTGGTCGCGGTCGACGTGCCGCTGGACCCGGCGCTGGCGATCGCCAACCGCTTCGGCGAGCTGGCGAAGTGACAATGCGAGTTGGATCAACTCGCTTGTCATCCTGAGGCGATGCCGAAGGATCTGGCTGAGAAATCGGGCACTTCTCAGTATCAAGGCACGGATCCTTCACTCCGCAGCGTTCCGTTCAGGATGACAGGAGTGTACGGGAGTTGGGTCAGCCCCAAGTTATTCCAATTGCCTGCGGGCCTCCTCGACGATACCGTCGATCTCGGCGCTGAGTTTCTCGTCGATGGGTTCCGGGGCGGGTTCGCTCAGGATGCGTCGCACCTCGTTGCGCAAGCGGTCGCCCATCGTCTCCCGTCCCGCGTCGGCCCAGGCGTCCCAACCGGTTCGCGCCCAGGTGGTGCTGGGCATCCATAGTTCGTTGCGAAAGTGACGCGCCGTATGTTCGTCGGCCAGGAAATTCGCGGCGGGCCCCACGCTCTCGATAACCTCAGTAGCCAGCGTATCGGCGGTGACATCAAAGCCCTCAGTAGCCCGCTTGACATAGGCCATCAGTTCATGGTCGGCCAGAAGCCATTCCAGGCTCCCCGCATGGTCGGTCCCACAGATGCCCGCATGGCCGAACATGTCCGCGCCGGCCGAGGCGCCCATGAGCATCGTCATGCCCTTTTCCATCCCTGCTTGGGCGTCGAGCGTCTTGGCGTCGGTGAGCCCCACGTTGACATAGACCGGGAAGCCATAGAAGCGGCCCATCTGGACCATGGCGACCGCCATCAAGCCCTGC
>JANQFY010000160.1 GCA_028277585.1 Sedimentisphaerales bacterium | reverse complement strand
ATCGGTTTGCATGTGCCGTCCGTCGTGGCCGCCGGTTGGCCCGGTCCTGGACTGACTCAGAGACTCAACCAGGCGTTCGGCTACACGCAGTGGCCCCGCTTGCTGGAGCAGGGGGGCGCCTTTCTGGTCGTGGCGCTGCTGTTCCTGGCCGCTATCTTCATCATGATCGGCCGGCGTCGCTCGGGCGCCTTCCATCTGGTCCGCGCCTTGCTGGGCCTGGGAGGGTTCTTCTGGGCGATCCAGTTGTTCCGCAGTGAAGCCATCTCCGCCGGTCGGATCGAGGACGTTGTCACGTTGCTCCAGGACAAGCAAATCGGCCCCGCTCTGGAGCGGCTGTTCGGCGCGTTCAGCCAGGAGGAGGTCATCTTCGCCGGAGTCATCGCACTGGCGTCCGTCTTCCTGCTGGCCTGGCCGCCGCGTCGTCAAACACCTGTCTTTGCACCCATGCCCAATCAGGGGGTGACCTCATGATTCCAGTACTTGGCATCTCGGTTCCGTTTATCTTCGTCCTGCTCATTCTGGTGCTGACCAAGACGCCCAAACTGGGTGTGTGGGTCGTCGGCGGGCTGATCATGACCGTCGTCTTCGGCGCCCTGATTCTCCTGCCGATCGGCGTGCATGACGGTGTGGTGCCGGCCCCGGATAGCAGTGAGATACCGATCTTCGGTATTGTGGTTCCGTTCCTCTTCGTCCTGCTGATCCTGCTGTTGAACAAGGCCCCGAAGCTTGGCGCCGCCGTGATTGTTGGCGTCATCGCCATGGGCCTGTTCGGCACTTTCCTGTGGATAGAGGCCTCGAACCGAACCCCACGCGTGGTGGAGGGGCAGGTCCGGGAAGTGCCCATCTACAATGTCAGACAGGCGACGGCGTCCAACGGCCGCTCCCGTGCGCAGGGCGACCCGGAAATGGCGCTGGAGGTCGCCTATAGTGACGCCGGTGTGCGACAGGAACTCCACAAAACCCAGTCGGTCGAAGAGTGGAATCGGATTCAGGGAGGTTTCGCACAGAGCCTGACGGGGCGGGGCGCCTCAGCCGAACCGGCCGTCACGGCACCCATCTGGTCGGACGGCCTTGAGAACGAGTATCAGGCTGATATCTATCCTTCCAAGCTGGCGGCTGTTCAAGCGCTGGCCCGGCGGATTCGCAAACCCATTGAGCATGCGATCGCCGACATGCAGACAGTCGCCAAGATTGTTATCTTCCAGGATGAGAATGACGGATCCCTCGCCGGACCGTTCAAACAGGTCCTTGCCGAGGCGCTTCCCGATGTCCCATGCTCCGTCATCTTTGGATCGCGGAACATCGATGCCAACGAAATTGGCATTACGCTTCGCTCTCACTTCGTACAATCGCCGCATCTTCCTGGCGATGACCGGGTGGTGCGGCCCCAATTCCTGGCCAATGCGCGCCATCGCGATTGGGAAGCCACTGTCAGGCAGGACTTCATCGATAAGCCCTGGGTGGAGGACTTCGCCCGCTACGCCAGCGAGAAGCCCGAGAGGCAATTCGTGGTGGCGCGATCGTGGGAGACGTGCACCAGCGAGAACGAGGCGAAGACCCAGGCAGTCCGGGACGCGTGCGATCAGGTTGCCGCTCTGGTCGGTCAGAAGTGGGCGACTGTCCCAGGGCGGGAGCCCCTTACGGTCAGTTCCACCGACCTGCTCGAAGGCGATTTCATCGCTGATCAATTCGTTCAGAGCTTCGACGGGATGTCCGGCCGGATCTGGCGACAGGCTATGCTGATCGACACGTCCGCGGAGAAACTGAGCTGGCTGGGATCGCGCAAGACCGCCCAAGTGACGGTCGTTCGTGTCACCTGGGCCCGCATGATTCTCTCAGCGCTGGGCGTTTTGGTCGTAATTATCGCAACCTACCTCTTCCTAAACATGGCGACGAGAGGGTATTATGTATGGTCGTTGCGGATCGCCGGCGTCGTGCTGGCGGTCATGGGCGTGATTTCCATACTCCTGGTCCTGCGGTGAATAGGTCCCATAGGGCCTATAGGACCTATAGACCTATGGACAAGATCTCAAGACCAGAACAGTACTTCCTCGACAAGATTCGCCAGGGCGACCAGCAGGCCTGGTCTGATTTCGTCGGGCGTTATCGGGGCCGGCTGCTGCGTTTCGCCCGGGCCAAGCTGCCCCAGAGCGCCGACGCCGAGGACGTGGTCCAGGAGGCCTTCATCGGATTCGTCAGCAGTCTCGAGCGGTTTCGGGGCGATTGCGATCTCGAGACCTATCTCTTCTCCCTGATCCGGCGCAAGATTATCGACAGCTACCGCCGCAAAGAGTCCCGGCGGGTCTGCCTGATCCAGGACGCCTACGATTCCAGCGTGGACGATCGATCGTCCGACGCCTTCGAGCAGGTCAAGAGCCCGGCCCAGACGGCCAGTTGGTACGCCCGCGCCGATGAGCAGTACGACCTGCAGAAGACCGTGCTGGCAGACGCGATCGGCGATCTCGTGGACGGCTTCAAGCGGGCCCTGCGCTTCCGGGATCTGCAGATCATCGAATTGCTGTTCTATTGTCAGATCCCGAACAAGCGCGTCGCCCAGACGATGAGTATCGACGAGAAGACGGTCGCACTCGTCAAGCATCGGGGTCTCAAGCAGATCCGCCAGACGGTCGAGCGACAGAAGGTGTCACTGGGACCGTCTTCGGAGGACTTCGAGCACCTGCTCACCGATATCTGGGAGTACCGTCGCTTCAGTTGCCCCAAGCGCAGCACGATCGGCGGGTACCTGCTCAAGACGCTGGAGGAGCCCTGGCAACGCTACGTCGATTTCCATCTCAACGTCCTGGGCTGCCGCTTCTGCCGCGCCAACCTCGAAGACCTCGAACACGAGACCACCGACCAGACCCAACAACTCCACGCCCGCATCATGGAATCCACCGTAGGCTTCCTCCACCGACCGCTCTAGCGCAATCGCTTTTCACGATCCATTTGTGTGGCAGCGTCAAGCGCAGTGCCTCCCCTGAGCCAGTCGAAGGATTGGCGATGGTCGTCTGTGAACCCCTGTGCCCCATCGCCAAAACCTCCGGCCTTGACGCTGCCACCCATAGTCCAGCCCATCCGATTCCGGAATCATTTCCTGAAAAACTCCACTGGTTGTACACTAACAGCGTGGCTTGGTGTGTTTCTACTTTGATTAGTGAGTGCTCACGAGTGGTAGGACGACGGCGGCGTGCGACTGGAAGATCGATGGCTGGTTCGGCGGTTCAATGCGGGGGACGCGGGGGCGTTGCGCCGGATCTATGAGAAGTATAAGTCGGACCTGCTGAGCGTTGCCCGGGCGCTGCTGAATGATGCGAGCGCCGCTGAGGATGTGCTGCACGATGTTGTCGTGAGCTTCGCGTCGCAGGCGGGGCGGTTTGTGCTGCGAGGGTCTTTGAAAGGGTATCTGGCGATCTGCGTCGCGAATCGGGCGCGGAATGTCAATCGCCAGGGGGCTCGACTTGAGCTGTCTAAGCGGGCCGAGTCACGCCGCATGCAGGCCGATGCGTCGGAATCCGCTCTCGACGGAGAGCGGCGTAGTGCTGTGGTCGCCGCCATGGAGCAACTCCCCGAAGCGCAGCGCCGGGCGGTTGCCTTGCACGTGCTGGGCGGCCTGCGATTTCGCGAAATCGCGCAGCAGAGCGACGAGTCGATCAACACGGTTCAGAGCCGATATCGGTATGGACTGAAGAAACTGCGCTCATTGCTGAATGGGCAGGTGGATCTATGAACCACGCCAAGAAGATCAGAGAGCTGTTGTTGAGAGCGTATCGCCCGGACGGCGACCGGCCGGAGCCGATGGACGAACGCATCCTTAGTGACGCCAATGCAACGATGAAACGAGCTGTGACGGACCACCAAGACCGTCGCCGCGTTGATCTATGGAGACGAATCATGAAGAGCCCATATACTAGAACCGCCGCTATGTTGGCGATTGCCTTGGCCGCACTTTCCTTCCTGTTTCCACCTCGAAACGGGATCGTCCCGGCCAGCGTCGCGTTGGCGGATGTCCAGAAGGCGGTCCAGGCCAAGGAGACGGTCTATGCGACTGGGACGCGGACGATTACCTTCGTCGAGAAGCCAACCTTCTACCCGCCGGTCATGGCGGGGCTGTTTGAGAAGGAATCCAACGAGGACGGCTCCTTCACACTCGAATTCAAGGCCGAGAGTTTTCTGTCACCGGCAGGCTTTGCCCACAAGGTCTACAGCGAGGATGGCGAACTCGTCCTGCAGGCGGGCATACACAACGAGACCGGCGCCGCGATCGTCCTGCTGCCCACGGCCAAGGCGTACGTGCGTTCCCAGATGCTCGAGGCCTACCAGGAGAGGATGGCGGGATTCACGATTCAGGGTTTCGTCGATATGCTCTACCGGACCGGGGAATACCGGGAGGTTGGTCCCAAACGGATCCAGGGTGTGGACGCCGCAGGATTCGAGGTCAGTGGCTGGGAAGAACGCATACTGGAGGGATTCAGCCCCACCATTATCAAGCTGTTGTTCAACCTGGAGGCCGGTACGGGTCGCGTGTGGATCGATCCCCAGACCAATCTGCCCGTTCAGACCGAGGGCGAGGTCAAGCTCAAGCCTTGCGTGGTGAGTTTCTTCAAGAACGCCGACGCCAAGCAGGTCGACGACAATCTCCAGTGGGATGTCGAGATCGATGAGAAGCTGTTCAGCCCCGAGATTCCCGAAGACTATCAGGAGTTGAAAATACCCAGCGGCACGACGGTTGGTGCCGTTGCCTCGGGCGTGGTCCTGGCGGGCGCAGCGCCCTGGTGCGTCTTCTTCGTCAGGCGTTCCCACCGCCGCGCCAGGGTACGGTCAACAGGTTGATCGCACTGATTTCCCCAGAACCCAGAGCCCTGCGAAAAGTCGCAGGGCTTCTTCATTTCTTCGATCCCGCCCATATCCTGTAGCGCTCCTGCCGTTTCCGCGTTCTATCTGGTAGAATCGCGTAGGATTCTTCTCAGGAGAGATGTGAATGACCCTGGAGTGCAGTCCAACTCAAGCCGATGACGCCGCCTTGGTTCACGCCACGTTGGCCGGTGACGCCTCGGCGTTCGGTACGCTGGTTGAACGCTACTGGAACATGGCGTTCGCTCTGGCGCTGAGCCGCATCGCCGATCCCGCTGAGGCTGAGGACATTGCCCAGGACAGCTTCCTCAGGGCCCACGCCCATCTGCATCGGCTGCGCGATCCGGCGCGATTCGGTGGGTGGCTCAGCCGCATCACGATTCAGCAATGTACGAATACTGTCCGTACGCGCATTCGCCGTCGGACAGTTCTGGAAAGCAAGGCCGCGTCGATGGAACAGCTTGAAGCAATGCCCGCGTATTCGTCGAACCCGGGGCTGAGCGACCGCCAGATCCAGTTTGTCAGGCAGGCGGTGGGGCAGCTTCCGGGCAAATTCCAGAAGGCGATTGTCATGCGATACATGGCGGGACTCTCCGCCGTGCAAATCGCCGAGCAATTGGGCAAGCCGCCCGGCACCGTCCGGGTTTGGCTCCACCGCGCCTACAAGATACTGCGCCGGGACCTGGCGCCCCTTCTTGAGGAGGTCGGATAATGATGAGTTGTGAAAACGCCAAAGACCTTATCGAGTGTGTCGTCGACGGGACGATCGACAGCGGGCAGCTGGAGGCGTTGAAGGCGCATGCCGAGGGTTGTGCCGCCTGTCGCGCGGAACTCGAACGTTGCCATCTGATGGAAGAGATCCTCCAGGATGCGCTGGTCACTGGAATGGGAGCGACACAGGCGAGCTTCTGTTCGATCCGTTCGCGCGCCTGTGTCA
>JANQFY010000144.1 GCA_028277585.1 Sedimentisphaerales bacterium | reverse complement strand
AGCTACCCGCACACGATCATCGAGATGTTCATGGTCGAAGCGAACGACGCCGTCGCTTCGTACCTGGATCGCCGGGACGTGCCGTTCATGCGGCGCGTGCATCCCGAGCCGGACGTGCTGAGCCTCAAAAATCTCTCCAAACTCTTGCGGGCGATGGGTTATCCCATGCCCCGCAGCCCAGGCCGCGAGGCGATCCAGGCGCTGTTGGATTCCATCCAGGACCCGGACCGCTCCCTGGCGGCTTCACTGGCCGTGCTGCGCAGCTTCGAGAAGGCCCAGTATGCGCCGCTGCACATCGGACATTTCGCATTGGCTTCGACGCACTACTGTCACTTCACCAGTCCGATCCGCCGCTATGCGGATCTGCTGGTCCATCGTTTGCTGCAGTACTTCATCGAGGAGCAGGACGAGCAGGCCAAACAGGTGGCCGCGGCCCAGGACCTGGCCGAGACGGGGCGGCACATCACGTTTACCGAGCAGCGGGCCGAGGACGCCGAACGGGAACTCGTCTCGATCCTGATCCTGCAGATGCTCAGCAAGCGGATCGGCGAGGAACTTGATTGTGTCGTCACGGGGCTGACCGGGTTCGGCGTCTTCGTTCAGTCACGTAAGTTCGGCATTGAGGGGCTGATCAAGCTCGAAGATCTGGGCCCCGACCGGTGGCAATACAATAAGCAGGGCCAGTGCCTGATTGGCGAACGTTCCGGCCAGGCCCTTCGGCTCGGCACGCCCATGCACGTCCACATCGTCGCGGTGAATCTGGCCGCCCGCCAACTCAACGTCGCGCCGGTCGAACCGCTGGGCGAGGGTCGCGCCGCATCGGGCCCCGACAGCGGACGCAAGCCCCGACGGACCAGTCGCAAGAAGGTCGAACGCAAGGTCAAGGCAAGGGCCAAGGCCAAGTCAAGGAAGCGTCACAAGTGACTTCTCAGGTCGTCGGAACCACGACGATCGCCTTCCTGGGTTTGACAGGGCACGCCATTTCGCAGGCGCCGCACCCGTTGCATTTCTCCAGGTCGATTTGCGGGACAAGACAGTATTCAGTTTCAGAGAACACGTAGCGAACGGCGCCGTAGGGACACCAGCGCCGACACTCGGCGCACTCCCGATCCTCACGCAACAGGCACAAGTTCATGTCGACCTGAGGCACGCCCAGTTGGATCTTCGGCTTATCCTGGACGGATAGTCGCGCCAGGGCGCCGCTCGGACAGACCTCGGTGCAGGCAGTGCAATCCTCGCGGCAATAGCCATCGGTGAAGTTCAGAGTTGGCGTCAGCAGGCTCGCGGCTCCATACTTTCCGAGGTCGGGCTTGATGATCTGCGGCGGGCACGCCCGGATGCAGTTCCCACAACGGACACAGACCCCGAGCAGCTTCGCTTCGTCCACCGCGCCGGGAGGTCGGAGCGGGTGCGGTCGTGTCGCGCGCACCAGGCGCAGTGTCAGCGCGCTCGCCGCTCCGATTCCAGCCCCCAGGACCGTTCGGCGTGACAGGGCTGTTCGCCACGTGCTTGCTGCGTCGGTTTCTCTTGGCCTCTTGCGGCGAATGAGATCTGACAGATGCGCCAGGGTATCCTGAAGTGCGCCGAGGGGGCAGAAGCGAGCATACCACGTTCCCGGCCAGACAAGACTCAGCGCCAGCACGGCCAGGGCGAGAACCGCGTTAGACCAGGCGCCTGGAATCGACGGTGTATTGACGAAGCGAAACAGCCCGGTGAACAGGGCCAATGGGTCCAGCCAGAGTAGCAAGGGACACCCCAACACGGCGCCGCCTACGGTGAGCCAGAGGATCCACGATCCGAGCGAGATGGTCTTCAGAGGGTGTCGCCCCAGTCGGCGTCCCAGACCAGCGGCGCCGTCGGCGCAGGTTCCCATGGGGCAGACCCAGCGGCAGAACCACCGCCGGCGCAGCAGGGCGATGACCCCGACGCCCAAGCCAAGACATGTCAGCATGGTCAGCGTGTATGTCGCGAGTATTGAACTGATCGCCACAAAAGGGCTCAGAGCCGGCGCCACCGCCTGCCACCATGTGCCTTGCCCGCGCCACAGCAGGGCGATGGCGATCGCCAGTGCGGCGGCGCGGACGAACCAACGTAGGCGGGAGCGATCCTTGCTCGAGGTTGTTCGGCCTTGCTCGCTCAACCGAGGTAGGCCTCCTGTTGCTTGAGGATCTTCTGGACTTTGGCGACTTCAACGTTACGCGGCTGGCACCGATCGGCAACCGCTACGGCGGCCGCGACGCCGGCGGCGTGGCCTGTCACGAAGCAGTTGGGGATCAGGCGCACCAGGTCAGCCATGTTCAACTCCATGCTGATGCACCGCCCACTGGCGAGGACGCCGTCGACTTTGGTCGGGACCAGGGCGCCGTAAGGGATCTGCCATGGGCCGTGCTGGCCGTTGGTCGAGCCGCCCACGCCCACGGAGTCCTTGAACTTCGTCGCGGTCCTCAGGTCGCTCAGTCGCACCTTGTTCAGGCCGTTCAGTACGCGCGTGATGCGCACGCCGATCTGTGGGGCGGTTTCCATCAGGTAGACCTTCTCGTAGCCGGGCAGACCCCGCGTTCTCTGCATGTTCTTCCAGATGAACTTGCGGTGGTTCATCTCCATTCGCGTCAGGGTCTTGACGTCCAGCCCGTCCACCTCAGGGCCGGTCAGGTTTACCCAGTTGACGCCCGGAACCGGCGTGTGGGCGCCGAGCCGTCGGGGTTTGGCGCCGCCTTCCTGGACCTTGCTCTTGTCGACGCGGTCGAGGTTACCAATCCGCGAGACGAGACCCACATTGTGCGAGCAGTGGGCGAACTCCGCGCCCGCGGCTGCGAAGACGTCACCATCTCCCGTGGCGTCGATGACCACTTTGGAGAGAATGGCTTGCCTGCCCGACTTGCTCTCGAAGACCGCGCCGCGAACCGTGTTGCCTGCCTGAATCGTGTCGACTCCCCAGCAATGCAGGAAGACGTCGACGCCCGCCTCCTCGATCATTTCGAGCATGACGTACTTGACCGCCTCGGCGTCGGCGGTCGGATTGACGCCGGGCCGACGGTCGACAATCGCGCCGTCGATCTTGTCGAGGCGTCGCATCATCTCCTCGCCGATCCCCTGGCAGACCTGCTTCTTGCCTTCGACGATATGCCCGAGGATTAGCAGGACGAGCCCGCCGGTCCAGAGCCCTCCGAAGTGCCCATATCGTTCGACCAATGCGACCTTGGCGCCGGCGCGTCGGGCGGCGATCGCGGCCGTCACTCCGGCCGGGCCGGCCCCAACGACGAGCACGTCCGTCTCGTGCAGCACGGGCAACTCGCGGCGGGGCTGAATCACCTTGCCGTCCACGAGTGCTGTGTTACCCCGATTGGCCTCGATCTTGCGACCGTCGATGATCGAACTCTGAAACCCGCTCGATTCCCCGACCCGCTGCGCCTGCGCCGACCGGTTTCCCAGAAGCCCCACGCCCCCGACTAGCCCCGACAGACCCAACGCCCGCAAACACTCACGTCGATTCATACGCTTCTCCATGTATGCTCTCCTCAATTGCCGCCCAGATCCGCAAGGAGCTGTGCTCCGTTCGCATTCGTGTCTTGAAGCCCGATCTTAGCCGGACCCCGCAGGGCTGGCAAGCCCCGAAGCATCGCGGAATCGGGCAAGCCCGTTGTTCTGGGAGAATTGGCTTTGTTTCGCATTCTCACATCCCGCAACGCCCGCCGCACTCGTCTGGCTGGGGATTGGCTTCGATTGGGTTTGCTTTTCCACTCGATACTCATTCTCGAGCCAGAAAAGGCGAGAATTGGGTTTGTTTCGCATGAGGAAGGTGGGTCGTATCGATCTTTCCGCTCTTGACTCCCGTCTCCAGCCTGGCATGGACTAGGCGTCGACCCGTGGTATTTCGCAGTGGCGTTTGACCCTTCATACTCAACAGGCGAAGCTGCTATATGTTATCTATAGTACGAACATCAACAAAGGGCGTCAAGGGAAAAGCCGGCAGAAAACCAGGAAATCTCTCTGGTCCTCCGTTTTCTGAATTGTTTGGCCTGTCGTAGCGGCCTATGGTTGGGGGTTCAGGGAAGGACGTTGGCGATGCTGAAGCAGTGGAGAGCAACAGACATCAAGCTTGTGTTGGTAGTCGGGGCGACGCTGGGTGTCATCGCAGCGATCGGCTATGTGTGCCATTCGCAGTCGGCCCCTGTGGTTCCGACGTCGGTGCCGGCCGTGCAGACCGAGAGTGAGCAGGAGGTTCAGGTAGAAGCTGACGAAGCACTGCCCGAAGAACCGTCGCCTTTGGGCAGCGTGCAGGGATACAACCGACCGGCGCCGCCGCCCCGGGGGTGGTCAATCGGCCCTCCACCGGACGACTTGCTGGATCTCAGTACGCCGGCGGTTGCTGTCTACACGGTGCTGGCGCTGCTCGACGAGGGGCGAACGGCCAAGCTGGGGCCCTGCTTTCTGGAAGAGCCGAACGATCCGGCCGGCGACCTGTATCCCAGCCACCTGGGCCATCCCGTGTCGCTGGTGGATGTGAACGAAGATGAGCAAGCCGCCAAGGTCGTCTGGCAAGCGGCCGTCCACAAGGCGTTCACCCGCGGCGACAAGCAATACTCCCCAGGCGAGACGATCGAACTAACGACCCACCTGACCCAGGTCGAGGGAGCCTGGAGGTTGGCGAGACTCCACGAGTAATCACCGGGGGCAGAGCTTGGCTACCACGCTGTCGCCACGCTCTCGGCCGTTCTGGGCAGTGATTCCAGTTCCGCGTGGGTGGGAGTGGCTTCGAGGTCAGAGCCTCTTTCGGGGGCGTTCCAGACGCGTAGTTCGGTGATTTCGACCTCGGGTTTGACGACGTCCAGGGGGGCCGCCTGATGACCACAGTGGCGCCAGCAGACGAAGCGTCGCTTGGAGCCGGGCATGAGCGGGCCGCGCCACTCGTTGTCGATCGCGATCGGCGTAGCGGCCCATTCCTGCGATTCGGAGATCAAGTCATCGTGTTCGTCCAGCAGGGTGATGCGCAGCGACAGGAGCGAGACGACCTCCTTGCCTTCGTTGACGATCTCGATCGAGGTTCGGGTTCGTCCATGGGAGCCGGGAGGAGAGGTTACCTTGGCGGTGATGGCCAACTCGCCCGCGTAGTCCGGCTGACGGCGGTCGTCCAGCATGTCCGCCAGGGCCGGGGGCAGCGCCTCCTGGAACTCGGGCAGCCCGCGGACGGCGTTCTGGGCCAGCGTGATGACCCGCTCGGACTTGTCGCTGGCCAGGTGCACGCCGTAGAGGACCACCACCGTGCCACTGATGATGATCGTGATGATGATGGCGCTGATCCCGAACGCCGTGCTCGAGAGAAACGAGTGTTGCCGCAACGTGATATGTGAATGGCCGCTCATGATCGTGCACTCCCAAACCTGGTTCTCGAAATCCGTTTGCCTTCTCAGTCGCCGCTGCCGGGCAAAGATTGCACACCTTTTTCCACATTTCTTGGCGAATCTCAGCTTGCAGATCCCACGGCCGCATCAGTTGCGGGCCAATCTTGAGAGGACATCCGTGTCTTCACGGTGATTTGCCCTTGACGCAGCGATGGTGAGAGCGACAATGGATTCAGAGGCGACTTGAGATTGGCGTCTGAGAAGCGGCGCCTGGCGAAATGGCAGACGAGCTCCTCTTGAGAGGACTGGAGCGGAAGCCATGAGGCGGAGAGAACAATTCGACCCCTGTGTCAGCGTGACTGGGAGCGCGGCGCGGTCTTACCAGGCTGTCATCTCGACTGGAAGCCCGGCCCCGCCGGGCCGCAACGGAGAGATCTCCTCTGAAACGAGAGGCGCGCCTGGTCGTAGGGGAGATCCCATTCGGCGTTCGCTCAGGGCAGGCTCTTCGACTCCGCTGCCCTTCACTCAGGATGACAAAGAGAGAGAGGGCGGCGCCCGCAGCGATAGCGCGATGAGCGGCTTCACGCTGATTGAGTTGTTGGTCGTGATCTCGATCATCGCGCTGCTGATGGCGATTCTCATGCCCACGCTATCGCGGGCGCGGAACCAGGCGCGGGCGGTGCTCTGCCAGTCCCATCTGAAGCAATGGGGTACGCTCATGGCGACGTACCTTCACGAGAACGAAGGTCGTTTTCCTGAACGGCTATCCCCGGATGATCCAGACTATGATCAGAGCTGGTGGGGTGGGCACGCCGCTATGGAGTGGGGATGGGGGAGTTGGGGTTGGGCGGGGCCGTGGGGCTCCCGGATCCGGAGCGGTATGACGAAACCAAGAGTATTCGATGCTGCCCGATGGCTTCCAGGCCGGCCGATCCATCGGGGTCAGTCTATCCCCCGGTTGGCGGGACCTTTCTGGCCTGGGGACGATTTTGGCCCGTTGATGCCGATTATGTGCCGGAACCCTATAACAGATATTCCGCCCACGGCAGCTATGGTTTCAACGGCGCCCTCGGCCGCCCCTGGCGCTACGGTCACGACCCCGGCGCCGATATGTACGAACGGGTTTGGCGTACGGCCGATATCCGGCGTAGAGGCAGGATACCAGTGTACTATGATTGCGCCTGGCCGATAAGCCTTGGAGTCGGTGATGGCTGTGCCGACCCTCCTGAATGCGATGCGGTTCCGACCGCCATCGAGGCCCACGCGTGGACGGCGCATTGCCTCGACCGCCACAATGGGGGGATCAACATGTTATTTCTGGACTGGTCGGTGCGTAAGGTGGGTCTGAAGGAACTTTGGACACTCAAGTGGCATCGCCAGTTCCAGACCGCGGGGCCCTGGACCAAGTCCGGCGGGGTCGAGCCGGGCGATTGGCCCCAGTGGATGCGCTCGTTCAGAGATTACTGACCGTGCCCCGTGACTTGTGAACCGAACCGAGGGGAAGCCTTTCCAGGGCAGTGGAGTGGAAAACATGCATGAGACAAAGCGAAGCGGCTTCACGCTGATCGAACTGCTGGTGGTGATCTCGATCATCGCGCTGCTGATGGCGATTCTCATGCCGACCCTTCAGCGGGCGCGGAACCAGACGCGGCCCGTGGTGTGTCAGTCCAACCTGAAGCAATGGGGTCTGCTGATGGCGACGTACATCAATGAGAATGACGGTCGCCTTCCCAAACCGCCGCCCAGAAAGGTGCCCGGCGCCCGATCACGGTTGGTCTGGGGAGGTTGGGTTTGGGAATGGGGTTGGAGAGCCGCCCGGGACGCGGAAAGCATCGCCCGTTGTCCGATGGCTATGAAGCTGGCGGATCCCACGGGGCTGGGCAATCCGGTGGGCGGGACTTTTCTGGCCTGGGGGCGGTCCAGGCCCGTAGGCCAGGCGACCGAACATTATGCCAATTACGGCAGCTACGGATGCAATGGCGCTATCATAAGCCGCTGGGAGCACGGGAATC
>JANQFY010000106.1 GCA_028277585.1 Sedimentisphaerales bacterium | reverse complement strand
ATCCGCCTTCGGCGTCGCCATGGTGATGGGCATGTGGACCGGCTTGGCTGCGGTGCTGCGAATCGCGTGCGCCAGCGTCCGTCGGTTCACCTGGACCGGTTCTCTTACCAACTCCGGCACGCTGAACGTCCACAAAAACGAATCATAGTGCAGAGGATTCTTCTGCGGAAGCACGAACGGCTTATGGACGCGTCCGCTCGCATCGATGTAGGCGAAGAATGTCCTCGTGAAGACGTGGCTCATCCGCTTGCTGCTGAAGGCGAGCCAACGGCTGTTACTGGAGAAGCTGTGCCAGGATTCACTAGCGTCACTGTTGATCTCGAGCCGGCGATATTCGTATCGTCCCGTTTGTTTCGCGGCCTCGAGATCGATTAGGTACAGATCACTGCTTTCCTGAAAGACGGGGAAGCACCCATAGTCGCACATCGTCAATACCAGCCAGCGGCCGTCCGGGCTAATCCTGGGCAACAGGGCCGACTGGCGAGTCTCTTGGGCAGCCAGGACGGTCTCGATGTTCCCCCATGTATTGCTGGCGGCATCGTAGCGCACGCGCACCAGATCGTAGCGAATCTGATCGTACTGCTTCGGCAGTGTCTCCTGACTGTTCCAGGTCAATGGGGCACTGGAAAAGTACAGGTACTCGCCGTCCGGTGACCACGCGGGATAGGTCTCCAGCCTGTCCTTCGAGGACAGGGGCGCCGCTGTCTCCACTTCATTGGTTTCCACATGGTAGCAGGCGATGAAGGAATCAGAGTCGAAGACGTCGCGAATCTCGCGGCCGGCGGCGTGAAAGGTCTGTCGGACCTTGTTCACGGAAAAGGCGGCCAACTGGCCGCTCGGGTGCCAGGATGTGTATCCGAACTTCGTTTTGATCTTCCGGGCTCGATCCTCCTCGATCAAGATCTCCGGACTCCCATACGTCGTGCTCCGTATTCCGAGGAGCATCTTGTCGGTGCGGTGGTTGCAGAAGGCATGGCAGTTGACACAGCCATCGCCGAACTGTTTGTTGTCGAGGATCGTCTGATCGTGGAATCCGGTCAGGTTGCGCTGATGGATTCCCATGCTGCGCCAAGTTACCTGGGAGGGGCGAATGCGCCGGTACACCAGATAGTCGTCGATTTCTTCGTCGGCGATGGTATTCTCAATTGTCTCAAATTGTCTCCACGAACTAACCTGTCCGTCGCGGACTCGAGAGGCATCGGATTTGGCGAAGACGTCGATGCGTATGGCGCCGCCACGGTTGGCATCGAGTAGTTCACGCCATGGCCGGGCGGGGATGATGACCTTCTTGTCTCTGGGGAGGAGTTCAATTGCCTGGCCGTGGTCGGCGTGTATTCGGACAAAGCAAGCAACAGCCTCCTCCTCGACGACAAAACTCAGCGGTGCGACATTGGGGGGCAGTGTCACGCCTCGATAGTCCGGCCGGATCGTCGGCAGTCTACCGACGGCCAGACACGGTCCGTCCGGCCGGGGTCGAGCGGGGAAGACGAACAGGATACTGGCCAAGCCGATGACGCTGATCACCAGCGCGCCCCCGATCCATATTGCTCTCGTTCTTCGGCTCTTCGCAGTAGTCATTGGACTGACTTTTGCCTCATGCGTTGCTTCGCTCTGTCCGACTGGGTGTAGACGTAGTAGAAGATGTAGGTCTTGCGGTACTTGGATGCCAGCTCGGCGAGCGCTGCCTGCCGATTGCCACGGTGGCGCGTCAGGATGCCGAGGAAGTCTTCGGTCTGTTGTCGTAGATCGGTCCTGGGTTCATAGCCGCCGAGATGGAGCGGCTTCCGGGTCCCGTAGACATAGGTCAGCACGGCCTCTTCGAAGTGCGTGGGAAGCGCAGGGTAGCCCAGCTTCTTGAACTGCGGAAGGTGCTTTGTGAAGGTGGCCAGCCGTCCATTCAACAGGTGGGACGCCATGAGGTATTCGAACGCCATGCGATTCTGCGGGTTCTTCTCGAGCAGATGCTGAAGCATTTGCGGCGTGGCCGGGATGACGGAGAGGAAGTCGTGATCCAAGGTAATGGACCGCAGTTGTCGCACCTCCGCGACGGTCGTGAGTTCAGGGTCTTCTTCGAGCATCTCCAGGTACTCGCGGGCCCATGCGCGGTGGGACAGGATCTGCTCCAACGCGCCCAGATAGACCCGGGCTGTGCCGAGATTGCCTTTGACCATGTTGATCAGGGCGAGTCTCTTAAGAATCATGGGTCGCTCACCCAGTCCCTCCATGCTCTCGATCAATGCGAACTCGGCCGCATTGAGCAGTCCCATCTCGAGATAGAGATCCGCACCGGCCCAGAACGATCGCTTGACTCTGGCGTCCGTGAGCAACAGTGACCCTGCTTGTTGCGGCCATTGGAACATCTCGTTCCCAAGTTGTCGGGTATGGTAGAGCGCCCTGTTGACGCCGTGCATGACGTAGGGGTCGGCGCAATGCTCGCGGCCCTTGGTGAGAAGTTCAGACCACATCTTGTGGCAGGCGCAGTAGTCGATGGCGAACGAGGCTCTTCTTCTGGCATCGAGATTGGCATGGGCCACGACCGCCGCCACCGCGACTGTCGCAATCGTCTGCGCGAGCCAGAGGCATTTCCGTGCCGATAGGATTCGTGATCCAACGGCGCGCCAGAGGGGGTGGAGTTTCCCCTGCGACGCCGAAGAGCGATTGGAGCGTCGACGCTGCAGGAACCGGTTCAGCCGCGCCCCCATGGGCGCGACAACCATCCCTGCGGTTATGACCCCTGGTCCCAACAGAAAGAGGGCGAATACGATCTCGACTCCCAGTCGGCGAGTTACGGAACGCAATAGCTCCGGGGCGGCGGGTAACAGATCAGAATAGGCATTGACCGTCTCGGCGTTGAAGGCAATGACCCCCAGGAGATAGGGCGCGCCGCAGTGACGGGCGCGTAGACCAGGCTCAGACGACGTCGGCTCTCCTGGGACAACTGATAGATCGAACAGATCAAGCCGAAGAGCAGGGCGGCTCCAGCGGCGGCATGGTAGCAGATCAATGACAGAGTCAGAAAAGACGCAAGGGCCCACGCCTGGTTTCTCTGGCGGCTGATGCGCTCGTAGACGCACGCCAACGCCAGGGCCAGTGACAAAGCAACGGTTGTCGGGAAGAAGTACTGATACCTGCTGTAAACAGCCAACAAGAGAAGGGCGGGGACGTATCGGATTGGCCACCACGATCGCTGTGTCGCGGCTCGCAGCATCCTCGTGATGCACAGCCCGAGCGTCCAGGCCTGTATCGTTACCACCAAGGCTCCGAGCCAGGAATCATGGAACAGTTGCGACAAGAAGGCCGCGAGATAGTTGGCCGGACCACCGGGAACCGACGCGTGTTGGACGAAGAAATCCCAGGTGGTGTAGAAGGAGGGAAAATGCGTGATTTGCCCGGCTCCGTGGAAGAGCAGATGAAGCTCCACAACGCGCCACAGGTAGGTGTAGAACAGAGAGAAGAACACCACATCCCGAGCCATCAGCCCCGGAAGGGAGCCTCCGCATCCCCGGATATTATCCGGAACGGCTATAGATTCATCTGGTGGTCTCTGATCTGTTCTGTTCACGTTCCGTTCGATTGGGATCTTGTTGTCTTCTCTCGCCTCACGTTGCGGCGGCCAGGGCGTCCTTGAGTGTCAGAGTGCCTTCATAAAGGCTGCGGCCGACGACGACGCCCGCGACTCCGATCGGGTTGAGGTTGCGAATATCCGCCACTTCCTTGACGCCCCCTGAGGCGATCACAGGCGTCTCCACGGCGTCGGCCAGTTCCTTGGTTCGTTCGATGTTTGGCCCGATCAGCATGCCGTCCTTGGCGATGTCCGTATAAATGATCGCGGCCAGGGGGAGTTTGTCGGCTTCGGCGGCGAATTTCAGCACGCTCTGCGTGCTCTCTTCAAGCCAGCCGTGGGTGGCGACCATCGCGCCGCGGGCGTCGAGCCCCAGGACGACTTTCCCGGGGAACTTCTCCGCCATCTGCGTGAACCACACGAAGTCGCTGACCGCCTTGGTGCCAATGATGACCCGCGTGACGCCCAGGTCCAGCAGTTGCTGGATGGAGTCTTCGTCACGCAGTCCACCGCCCACCTCGACCTTGAGCAAACCGAGCTTGGCGATCCTCGCGATGGTTTCGGTATTGACAGGGCGGCCCGCCTTGGCCCCGTCCAGATCGACCACGTGCAGCCAGCGGGCCCCGTCCGCGTGGAACTCTCTTGCCTGCTCGGCGGGATCGTCCTTGTAGGTGATCTGCTTGTCGTATTGTCCTTGAATCAGGCGGACGCACTTGCCGTTTCGCAGGTCGATGGCCGGGATGATCTCCATGTATAGGCTCCTTAGCAGCACCGGATGGCGCTATTGGATTATCTTGTCAGTTCGCATCGACTTCGGCGTCGAAGTCCCGTGCCGCCATTATCTCGAAAAGGGGCGACTTGTCAAATACCGTGAATGGTCCCTTTCCGCGGTTCCTGACAGGGACGATCGCGTCGGCGGATTTGGGCTTGTCTTGGCCCTGGACGACGCTACAATCGGGACATCGATCGGTTGAAAGAGACACTTTGTAATGGAGGCTGAGCCATGGGCAAAGAAGTGCACCGCGATTCGAGTTCTTCTCGCGCGACCGCCGGACCGAAGCTGTTTGCGGCCATGGTCCTGGTGGTTGCTCTCATCTTGGTTCTGCCTTCAGCAACCCACGCCGGCGCCAGACCGGTCATCCTGGATACGGACATCTGCGACGATATCGATGATACATGGGCGTTGGCGCTGCTCTTGCAGTGCCCTGAACTGGACTGCAAACTCGTTACGGCTGCGGTGGGCAACACGGAGGCGAAGGCCCAGGTCATCGCCAAATATCTCGACAAGGTGGATCGGACGGAGATCCCCGTGGGGGTCGGCGTCAAGCAGCACAATCGGGGGCATCGCCATACGGCTTGGGCCAAGAGCTACGATCTTGCCGACTATCCGGGCAAGGTGTACGAAGATGGCGTCCAGGCAATGATCGATATCGTGATGAAATCGCCCCAGCGGGTTACGATCATTGCCGTGGGACCTCTGCCCAACGTCGCGGCCGCGCTCGAACGCGAACCGAGAATCGCCCAGAAGGCGGATTTCATTGGCATGCACGGCAGTGTCTACAAGGGCTACGGCGGCAAGAGCAAGCCGGACCCCGAGTACAACGTTGTCGCCGATGTCGCCGCCTGTCGGCGCGTCTTCACCGCGCCCTGGGAGATTACCATCACGCCTCTGGATACATGCGGTCTCGTCATGCTTAAAGGAGACAAGTATCAGAGGATCCTGCGGCACAACAGTGCGCTTACCAGCAATCTCATACAGAACTATCGTCTCTGGCAGAAGAATGGCTTGCGCGGCCGGAACAAAGACAAGTCCGAGGAGGATCTCGATAAGCTGGCCGAGAAGCAACTGTTCAGCCGCAGTTCCACTCTGTTCGACACGGTCGCGATCTACTTGGCGATCAGTCACGATCTCGTCAAGATGGAGTCGCTGCCCCTCGCCATCACGGACAAGGGGCATACCAAGGTGACAGAGGGAGCCAAGCAGGTGAACTGCGCTGTCGAGTGGCGGACCCTGAGCGGGTTCGAAGATTTCCTCGTCAAGCGATTGACGAAGTAGGGCGGGAGGCAACCCTATCGCTTCTGAGAATGCCAATATCGTGGTAGTCGGCAGCGCCAACATGGACCTAGTGGTCAAGGCGGCCCGAATTCCCAGCGTGGGTGAGACCATCCTGGGAGGTGACTTCCTCATGGTTCCGGGAGGCAAAGGCGCCAACCAGGCGGTCGCCGCGGCCAAATTGGGGGCGCAGGTGCGCTTCGTTGCGCGACTGGGCGACGACCTGTTCGGACGCCAATCCCTTGCCAATTTCGCGCGGGCGGGGGTCGAGACGACCTTCGTTACATCAACCCCGGATGTCGCCTCGGGTGTGGCGTTGATCACGGTGGACGCCGAGGGCAACAATGTGATCGTGGTGGCGCCCGGCGCCAACGCGAAACTGTCGCCGACGGACGTCGAACGTGTCGGTACTGATCTTCGACGGGCCGGGGCGGTGGTGGCGCAGTTAGAGGTTCCTATCGAAACGATTGCTCGCGCCGGCGCCTTGGCTCACGAGGCTGGGGTTCCTTTCATCCTGGATCCGGCGCCGGCGCAGGAGTTGTCGCCGGAGCTGTTACGGATGGTCTCGGTCCTGACGCCCAACGAAACGGAAGCTGGTATCCTGACCGGTGTGGAGGTTACGGATGAAGCCTCCGCTCACACTGCGGCCGCTCAACTGCTAGATCGCGGCGTCGGGGCGGTGGTGGTGACCATGGGAGGGCAGGGATTCCTTCTGGCGGACGAGAATGGGACGGAGTTCGTCCCGGCCCTTGCTGTCCAAGCCGTCGACACCACCGCGGCCGGCGACGCCTTTACGGGCAGTCTCGCCGTAGGGCTGGCTCAGGGGCAATCGCTGCGCGATGCAGCGCGATTCGCCGGCCGCACCGCGGCGTTGTCAGTGACAAGAATGGGGGCGCAGCCCTCCATGCCCACGCGGCAAGAAGTTGAAGCATTCAATTGACCCGAAAACCGGCTCGAGGAGAAGGCCATGTATCAGATCAAGAGATTGACAATGTTGCTGTTGGCGCTGGCCGTGGTGGGCGGCGCCGTGCTCTTGACTGGATGCCAGGAAAAGCAGGATGATAGGCCAACCGTCGCTCTGATCATGAAATCCCTGGCCAACGAGTTCTTCCAGACGATGGAGAAGGGCGCCAAGGCGCATCACGCCCAGCATGCGGATGAGTACAACCTCCAGACACGCGGTATCAAGAACGAGACGGATGTCGATCAGCAGATCGCCTACGTCGAGTTAATGATGGCTCAGGGGGTGGACGCGATCGTCATTGCGCCCGCCGATTCCAAAGCGCTCGTGTCCGTCTGCAAGAGGGCGATGGATGCCGGAATCGTCGTGGTCAATATCGACAACAAGTTCGATGCCGACGTTCTCCGCGACAAGGGTATCACGATACCTTTTGTTGGTCCGAACAATCGCGAGGGGGCCAAGCTGGCCGGCACGTACCTGGCGGTCCGGCTCAAGGCGGGCGACAAGGTCGCTATCATCGAGGGCGCCCCAAACGCCTACAACGGCATCCAGCGCAAGCGGGGCTTCGACGACGCCATGTTGGCCAGCAGTATGGAGATCGTGGCGTCCCAAACAGGTTTCTGGGAGGCCGACAAGGCCCAGCCGATTGCCTCGGCTATGATCAACGCACACGCGGACCTCAAGGCGATTCTCTGTGCGAACGATAGCATGGCCATGGGCGCGGTCGCGGCGCTGAAGGATGCCGGCAAACTCGGTACGGTTCATGTCGTGGGCTTCGACAACATCGCCGCTGTCGAGGATCTGCTCAAGGAGGGCAAGATCCTCTGCACCGTGGACCAGCACGCCGATCAACTGGCCTCATATGGCATTCAGTACGCGCTGGAGATGCTCCGGGGCAACGCACCGGCGGCCGACAAGGAAACACCCGTGGATCTCATCACGGCTGAGACGCTGTAGCGATGTCACCAACTTCGGATGTACTCCTGACCGTTCGCGGTATCGATAAGATCTTTCCCGGTGTCCGCGCCCTTTCCGGGATCGACGTCGATCTGCGGGCGGGGGAAGTGCACGCCCTGGTCGGCGAAAACGGCGCGGGCAAGAGCACGCTGACGCGTATCATCGCCGGCTTGGAAACCCCGAACGCCGGAAGCATGACACTGGACGGCGCCGCGCATCGTCCCACGTCCCGCCGGGAGGCCGAGGCCCAGGGCGTTCGGATGGTCATGCAGGAACTCAACCTCATCAGCTCCTTGACGGTGGCTGAGAACATCTTCATCGACCGCCTTCCCAGCCGCTTGGGTTTCATCGACTACGCGACCCTGAACGAGAAGGCCAAAGAGGCCGCCGGACGCGTCGGCTTGGCCAACGTCGATCCTTCCCTGCCGGTCGGCTCGCTGGGCGTGGGACAACAGCAGATGGTGGAAATCGCGATGGGCCTGTCGCGTCGGTGCCGCGTTCTTGTGCTGGACGAACCCACGGCGTCGCTGACTGACAGTGAAGTGACGCTGCTGTTTGCACAGATCAGGCGACTTCAGGCTGAAGGCGTTGGGGTTATCTACATCTCGCATCGCATCGAGGAAGTTCTCGCAATCGCCGATCGCGTCACCGTCTTGCGCGATGGCTGTGTGGTGGCGACTCGACAGGCGGGGGACTTGAAGCCGGATGATGTCATCTATCTGATGGTGGGGCGGGACTTGGAACAAGAGGAACTGGCGCCGCGCAGCGCACGGGGGGATCTGGCCCTCCGTGCGGTCAGTCTCTCGGATGGGGACAAGGTGCGCGACGTTTCCTTCGAGGCTTATCGCGGCGAAATCCTGGGTGTAGCGGGGCTGATGGGGTCCGGCCGAACCGAAACCATGCGACTGATCTTCGGCGCCGATCCTCTGGAGGCCGGGCAGCTGTATCTACACGGGGAGCAGACGCCCGCTACGATCCGGACCCCGCGTGAGGCGGTGCGGCGCGGGATCGCTCTGCTGACTGAGGACCGTAAGGAGCAGGGGCTTCTGTTGTCTCTGCCGGTCCGGGCGAATGTCTCGCTGACGCATCTTGCGGAGGTCAGCACGCTGGGCTGGGTGGACGTCCCCCGTGAGCGATCTGTGGCTCGCAATTACGTCGAGTCGCTGGCGATTCGATGCGCCTCATGCGAGCAAACCGTCGGAAACCTGAGCGGTGGCAATCAGCAGAAGGTGGTGATCGCGAAATGGTTGTTCCGGGATTGTGACATTCTGATTTTCGACGAGCCGACGCGCGGCATTGACGTCGGGGCCAAGTTCGAAATCTACCGCATGCTGGCCGATCTGGCCGAGAAGGGCAAGGCCATCCTCTTCGTCTCGTCCGATCTGAAGGAACTGATGGCCATCTGCAATCGGATCATGGTCCTCTCAGCCGGCCGGGTGGCTGGGACGTTTGCACGGCCAGACTGGTCGGAAGAGACGATCATGGCCGCCGCATTCAGCGAGTACATTAGTGGAGAATCGTCAGGCAATGGAATTGGTTAAGATTGTGGAGGCTGATCTAAGTCGGCCGGAAGATCAAGAAGCCATCGTGGAACTCATTAATGCGTATGCGGCCGATCCGATGGGCAACGGCACGCCTCTCTCGGACGACGTGCGTCAGGCCCTGATCCCGGGGCTGCAACAGCATCCCACCACGCTTGTCTTCCTGGCTTGGCAAGCGGGCAAACCGGTTGGGATCGCCGTCTGTTTCCGCGGGTTCTCGACGTTCCGGGCCAAGCCTCTCATCAATATTCACGACCTGGCGGTCTTGCCCGAGTGTCGAGGGCTGGGTGTGGGGCGACAACTGTTGGAAGCGGTCGAGTGCAAGGCCCGGGCGATGGGATGCTGCAAGCTGACGCTGGAGACCCAGGAGAACAACTGTCGGGCGCAGCGTGTCTATGTGGCCGCCGGGTTCGCCCAGGCCGTTTACGAGGAGGCGGCCGGCGGTGCGCTGTTCTTCGCTAAGTCGCTCTAGGGTCATGGACGCTTGACGTTGTCACGTCTCGGCTGACGCAGACTGGATTTCAGAGGGGTCGCGTGATAGAGTAAGCCTGCTCAGGAATACTCGAGTTGGCGTTTCGGAGGCACGACGCAGATGATTCGTAAGCGTGTTGTCATGGTGGGGTTGTGGTTGGTTTGTCCGTTCGTTCTATCGGTCCCCGCGTGGGCGGTCGAGACGATGAATACGGATCTCACGCGGTTTCTTCCGAATCATGGCAATAGCGTGTATCGCGCCTCGGGTCTGCTGCGCCAGTGGCCCGCCGACGGACCGAAGGAACTCTGGCGCGTCGACATCGGATGGGGTAAGAGCGCCGTCGTGGAGGCCAAGGGGCTGGCGTTCACGGCAATGGAAACCGACAAGAAGCAATGGGCCCTTTGCCTCGATCCCCTGACCGGGGCGACGCGTTGGAAGCATCTGCTGTATCCGAAAGAGAACCGGCACTTCGCCAAGGGCCCCGTGACCTCGCCGGTGGTTGACGATGACCGCGTGTACTTCATACCCTATGCGATCTACAAGAAGGATGTCTGGGAGATGCGCTGTCCGGTCGTCTGTTTGAAGATGGACGGGACCGAACTATGGCGTTTGGATGAGACCGTCTGGGCGACCGAAGCCGCCACGCCGCTGGTCGTCGGCGATCAGCTCTTCATCGGCGCCGATAATCCTGAGCGGGTGGTGCTGGCGGGGCTGGACAAGATGACCGGCGCCGTACGGTGGACCGCCACCGTCCCTGAGTCGGAGAAGAAGCGGGAACTGGGGGCGCCGGCCTCACTGACATACCAGTGCGTCGATGGCATCCCACAAATCGTTGTCACGACCTACGGAACGCGCGAGGTTCTGGGCGTCCACGCGGAGACCGGGCAAGTCATGTGGCGCTATCCGTATCCGGCCGGGATCATTATGGGCATGGTCAGCACGCCTGTGGCGATCGGCCCGCGCTTGTTTCTAACCGGAGGAGAAGGAGCCAAACGCAATTTCTCGGCCTGTCTGGAGATGAAGGCCCAGGACGGCGCGATCACGTTCAAGGAGCTGTATCGCAGCACGGAACTGCAGACCAACAACTACAACACGGTCGCTGTCTTTCAGGATGCGGTTTTCGGTTTCGGTGGGCGCGGCAAGGCGGGCTTCTTTCACTGCACCGACTTCTATGATGGTCGTCTGCTCTGGAAGGAGGACACCGACGACTGGTCGAAGGATCAGCAGGTGGTCGTCGCCGACGGTCTGCTCTTCGCCCTGACCAAGAACGAGGAACTCGTGATGGCCCAGGCCAGTCGACAGGGCTATAAGGAACTGGCGCGGTTTCGTCCCGGCATCGAACTGGGGCGTCCTCAGCAACCGACGATTGCCAACGGCCGATTGTATCTCCGTGGAAACACCACCGTTGCGTGCTATCAGATTGCTCAGTGAGATCGCCGTGGGAGCTTTGACCCTCTAGGGAGTGGGCCGGATCGGTATGGACGAAGCAGACAGTCATCTCAGGACGATCGTCTTCAAGGCGTGCCACTTGGCCGTCTGGACGGATCGCAAGATGACGGTGGAAGAGCAACGGTATCTCTCCCATCTGGTGGAGGGGCTGGGGCGCACGCAGGCTGAGAGAAAGAGACTTCGGGAACTCCAACTTCAGGAGGTTGACGAGGGGCTGCTCTTCTCGGAGATCGAACCGCTCAGCGAGGTCCAGAAGACCTACGTCTTCGATACCTGTCTGGAAACGCTCGCCAGTGACCGAAGGATTACGGCTCGTGAGCTGAGATTCCTCGCGAGGCTGCGCAAGGTCTGTCGTATTGGCTACTGGTCCCACCGTCGGAGACTGAGCCGCATACGGCGGCAGGCCGGGGCGCGGATCTATCCCTGGCGCAAGCTAGCTGTCGTCGGATTCGTCCTTCTGATGTTGATTGCCGTCGTTCGATTTCGGGGGTGTCGTTCATCCCATACCGAGGCAACGCTCGAGGCGCACTGCACGGGACGCGATATCGCCATCTCGCTGTTCCGCGATGGTGCCGCGACGGCCTCGCCTGCTGCGACGGGAGAGGAGGTCTTTGCCCAGGTTCGTGACAGCATCGTCTCTGTGCAGGTGCTCGTGGACAACGACCCGGTGTGCAGCGGTTCCGGTGCGGTCATTGGCACGGATCCGTCGAACATCCTTTACATTGTGACGAATAGACACGTGATCGACGGATTCTATGTAGCCGAGACGGGTCAACCCGGTGACGTTCGCGTCGAGGTCAAACAGTACTCCGGCGCTAAGTTCGATGCCGTGCTTGATTTTGCTTCAGACGAATACGACCTGGCGATCCTGGCGGTCCGCGGTATGGTCGCCCATTCGCGGCCCTTGCCTCTGCATCTCAAAGCAGGCTTGCAGGTCGGACAGGAGATCTACGCCATCGGCAGTCCGCTCGGACTCGATCACACGTTCACTGCCGGCGTGATCTCTGCATTCCGAGATATCTATCTGCAGACTGATGCGACGGTCTTTTCCGGAAGCAGTGGTGGTCCCCTTGTCGATGCGCACGGTGCGCTCTGTGCGGTGGTCACGCGCGTCCATCGCACGAAGGACTATGGGTTCGCTCTGTATTCCGACATTCTCGTTCAGGTGCTCAAGGAGCGTGAAGAAGGATTGAAGAATTCGTCGTAAGACCGGCGTATCTTTCGTGTCGTATCGGCGCCTGTGCATGAACGATTCACCAGTGGAGTCAATGAATGCCTACGGATGAGATCAAAACGGGCAAGAGTCTGACGGTTAGAACGCTTCTCGCCGACTACCTGGGATTGGTGGCGGCGTTGGGAGTGCTGGTAATCATCTTCGGCTGTACGGCCAAGAACTTCTTCAGTGTCACCACCTTTCGGACGATCGCCAATCAGATTCCCGATACGGTCATCGTGGCGGTCGGCATGACGTACGTCCTGATCATCGCCGGCATTGACCTGTCCGTGGGGTCGGTCATGGCGCTGGCCAGCGCGGTTCTGGGGATCTGCCTGGTCAATTGGGGATGGCCCCTGGCGCCGGCACTGGCCGTGTGCCTCTCAGTCGGGCTGCTCTGTGGCGCGTTCAACGGCCTGATCGTCATCCGCTGGAAACTCCCTTCCTTCATCGTGACGTTGGGCATGTTGGAGGCGGCTCGTGGGGCGGCGTATCTGGTCACCGGTTCTCGCACGATCTATGTCGGCGGTCCGATCGAGGTCATCACTGACGCGAAGATTCTGGGGTTGTCCCTTCCCTTCGTCCTGGCCATCGCGATCGTGGTGATCGGCCAGTTGGTTCTGTCCCGGACCGTCTTTGGACGCTATCTGGTCGCCATCGGCACCAACGAGGAAGCGGTGCGCCTTTCGG
>JANQFY010000102.1 GCA_028277585.1 Sedimentisphaerales bacterium | reverse complement strand
CAGCGTGCACCATATTTCTCCGCAAGCTTCACCTCCGACGTCTCCACCGAGGCGCCGATCTTGTCCAGTTCCTCCTCGATTTCGACGCCGTAGGTCACGTTGTGCCGGCGGGAGTCTCGCGCCTCGCGCGCCGTCTCGACGATTGCGTCCAGCAGCGCCTCCCGCCCCTGTCCTTTGCTGCCGACGGTCGGTACGATCCTCGCCTCCAGCAGGGTTGAGAGCTGGCCCAGATCGAACTCCAGGCCGCGTCGCTTGGCCAGATCGCTCATGTTGAAGGCCAACACCAGCGGAACGTTCATCTCCATCAACTGGGTCGCCAGATATAGGTTGCGCTCGATGTTCGACGCATCGACCACATCGACCACCACGTCGGGGGTCTCGTCCAGGATGTAGTGGCGGGCGATCAACTCCTCCGTCGAGTACGCCGTGAGGCTGTACGTGCCCGGCAGATCCACCAGGGCAATCTCCGTCTCGCCGTGTCTACAGAGACCTTCGAGCTTCTCGACAGTCACGCCGGGATAGTTCCCCACATGCTGACGCGCGCCCGTGAGCATGTTGAACAGACTGCTCTTGCCGCTGTTGGGATTCCCCGCCAACGCCACTGTGATCTTCTTCATGTCCTCAACGCCTCTATCCATCGTCGAGCCACCCAGAGTTAGGACGGGCGAACTCTGAACACAAAAAAACGGCCCGCACTATTCCACAAGTATCTTCTGGGCTACACCCCGACCGAGTACGACCTTCGCATCCTTGACGATCAGAACAAAGGGTCCCGGATGGCCGTTACTGACGACCCGCAACGGCGCGCTGGCGACCAATCCCATCGACGCCAGACGGTTATTCAGACCCCGCCCGGCCTCAATCCGCACGACTCGAACGTTCTCGCCCGCCTTGACAGTCGAGAGCGGGCGCGCCTGCTTGTCCTGCGTCGAGCTTTGCTCACTCGTCACGGCGCCACCCGCCCCTTCCCTGCCGTCTGCTTCTTGTGGAACCGTTGGAACTCCTTGGCCACATCGCGGCCGTTTCGGTTGCTCTGCGTCACATACTTGATGAAATTGAGCAGACGCGCAATGATCTCAGGGCCCAAGGCGTGCTCCGCCTTGCAGGCCGCCTGCTGAGCAATCTCCTTGTCGACGCCGAGAACGTTCACGAAGAAGGACTTGAGAATATCGTGTTTGCGGGCCACCTCGGCGGCGACCGCCCGCCCGGATTTGGTCAATGTCGTGCACCCATAGGGTCGATAATTGGCCAACCCCTTGTCGCTCAGGGCCTGGAGCGCTCCGGTCACAGACGACCGCGCCACCCCGAGCATCTCGGCGATATCCTTGCTGCGAGCCCCCTCGGACCCTCCCGCCAGGTTGAAGATCGCCTCCAGGTAATCCTCCTGGGAGGCACTGAGTTTTTGTCCGATGCGTTTATCCATACCGTTACCATTAACCTGCCTATAGAATAGTTAGGGTGGGCTAACTTTGTCAAGATCCGAGCGAGCCGTATTCGAGAAATTCTCCCTTCCCTGCCCCTGGAGCCTGCTATTTCGAAAAAAACGCTTGTTTGAGGCGGCCAATCCCCATAGAATGCCATCGATTGATCGGGGCGTGGCGCAGTTTGGCTAGCGCGCGTGACTGGGGGTCACGAGGTCGCAGGTTCAAGTCCTGTCGCCCCGATTCTTGGACGTTGCGATTCTGTCAGTTGCCACATCCCCTATCACGCCGGATGTGCGATTCCGACAGGGCAAACTCCGGTGGAGCAACAGGAACAGAGAGCACACGCTCCCTGCGAGGCTCTGGAGGCGATCCGCCGGCCGTCGACTGGATCCGAAGGGCCGCGTCTATCCCTACAGATAGTACTCTATTAGGTACTCCTTGGCGGTAAGCAGTTCCCTGATCTTGTCCACGGCCTCCTCTGTATCACCCAGATCATCGATCTGAAGGTCTATTTCCGCCCGACTGAATCGACTGGGCCCAACATTGATGATTCTCGAGTCGCTAGGCTGATTGAGCGTATTGATGGTCTCCAGTTCGTAATCGTCCAAATCGCTTATCGTTGCAATCAGGATCAGCCCCGCATCCGTGAAGAGATGCGACACCTCCCCGAGTCGCCTGATGTACTCGTCGCGTTCTCCACGTTCATCGACATCCATCCCTTGCGGACTATTGGAGAGCCCCAGGTAGTAAACGTATCGCCCCCGGCTGAAGAGGTCCTCTTCCAGCGCCTTGGCCAGTTTCTCCTTGCCGACGCCTACCGGCCCGCAGATCAAGACCAGAGTGGAACGCTGATTGTAACGGTCGGCTCTCACAACGGGCGTGATGGCGCTTCGCTCCCATCGCCTTTCGCGTTGCTGAACGCGCTCCGTTATCCGGCTGCCAGTGCACTTGGGCGTATCGAGGATAACCCCCCCACCGGCGATCTCGTAGTTGTCAATAATGACAAAGCGCCCCGTCTGGGCGATGTCGTTCGACAAGTCGAAAGCGATGGGTTTGAGCGTTTCCAGAACGCATTCGGCCACGTCGTATCGTTCGATCTGTTGGCGATTCGAATCGGTAGTCAACTCCGACGCATCGAGCACCGTGACAACATCGCGCAACCAGACCGGCATTCTGGCGCCGGCCAGCTTGATCTTGTACTTCTTCTTCTGGATCATCGGCTGGCGACTCATCCAGAAGAGGTTCACGGCTAGATGAGACCCCCTCTGAGCGACCATCTCGCTCGTCTTGCACATCAGCTCGCCCGGGTTGATGTACACCTGCTCTTCCAGCGTGAAACCGGTCGATTGCCCCGCGTACGCCTGGCTCTGGACAGGTGTATTGAAACCCTCCACCGTCGCGATTCTCGATATCTTCTCCGAAGGCAGAAAGACCACCTCATCGCCCACCTGGACACTGCCCGTCTCGACCCTGCCCGCGATGATGCGCCGATCATCGCCCGATTCTGTGAACTTGTAGATGTCCTGAACCGGAAACCGAAAGGGCTTGTTGACAATTCCCTGCTCCTTGACGAAGCTGTCCACGATATCGAGGACGGTCGGGCCGGCATACCAGGGCATCCGGTCCGAAGGCTCGACGATATTGTCACCCTCTCGGGCGCTCAACGGAATGAAGTCCAGCGCTCTGACCCCGATCTCGTTGAGAAACTCGAGGTACTCGTCCCTGATCGATTCGAAGGTTCGCTGAGAGTAGTCCGCCAGATCCATCTTGTTCACGCAGACCGCCACCTGTCGAATTCCCAGCATGCTCAGCAAATAACCATGACGGCGGGAATTCTCCTGGACCCCCTCCTTGGCGTCGATGATCAGCAGCGCCGCCTCGGCGCGAGCCGCTCCGGAGATCATGTTCCGGAGAAACTCGATATGCCCCGGGGCGTCGATGATGATGTACTCCCGCTTCTGGGAGCGGAAGAAACACCGGGCCGAATCAATGGTGATCCCCTGGGCCTGTTCGTCCTTCAATGCATCCAACAGGAACGCGTATTCGAAAGGCCGGGCGTCGCTGGCGCAACGTGCTTTGACCGCCTCCAGCTTCCCTTCGGGAAGAGAATGCGTATCTGCCATCAATCGGCCGATGACGGTGCTCTTGCCATGGTCCACATGACCGATGACGACGATATTCATCTGCTCTGTTGCCGACTTGCCCATAAGAACACGGTCTTTCTCTAGTCGCGTCATTTCCATATCACGTCACCCCGCTCTACATATAGCCGTCCCGGCGCAACGTCTCCAGCCCGCTGCGATCCTCCTTGTCCTGCTCGCGGCCCGAGCGTTCGGCAATATTGGAGAACTTGCCGCTGCGCAGTTCCTCAATAATGTCCCTCACGTTCTTCGCGGTGGAGTCCACCGGGGAGGTGCAAGGCATACACCCGAGTGAGCGATACCGCGTACCAGCGCCCTGATCGAAATACAAATCGATGATTGGGATGTTCTCCCGCTCGATGTATTCCCAAATATTGAGTTCGGTCCAGTCCAGCAACGGATGGATGCGGACATGCGTCCCTGGGGCGAAATCCGTCTTGAATTGATTCCACAGTTCCGGCGGCTGCTCCCCAACGTCCCACTCGTTGTGTTGATCGCGTGGTGAGAAATACCGCTCTTTGCTGCGACTGCCCTCTTCGTCGGCTCGCACGCCGACAATGACACCGGTGAATGGCTCACCCGACTCTTCTTTGACGAAGTCACCACGTGCATGGTCCAGAACCCATCGCGGCCATTCGCCGCTGAGCGTATGCTTGAGTGCTTCGCTCTTGAGACTGGCGCAGCATTGCAGCCGGCTGACCTTGCCTTCGGGGAACGTCTCCCCGGTCCCCAGCGCGCCGGCATTCTGCCCCACGATGAGATTGAGCTTCCACTCGAGGGCGAAGCGATTCCGGTACTCGATCATCTTGGGGATCTTGTACGAGGTATCGATATGCATCAAAGGCAACGGCACATGGCCGAAGAACGCCTTCCGCGCCAGCCACAGGAGAACCGTACTGTCCTTGCCTATGGACCAGAGCATGACCAGGTCCTTGAAACTGCGATAGGCTTCGCGCAGTATGAAGACGCTCTGCGCTTCCAACGCTTCAAGCTGATCCATCGTTCTGGACCTCCTCTTTGTTTGCGCTATCCGCGTCCTTCAGGTGAAGTCCGCATTCCTTGTGCTCAGGTTCTTCCCACCACCAGCGCCCAGCGCGGATGTCCTGGCCAGGGCCCACCGCCCGCGTACAAGGCGCACAGCCAATGCTAGGATAGCCTTGGTCGTGGAGGGCGTTGTAGGGAACGTCGCGTTCCTTGATGTAATCCCAGACCTGTTTCGTGGTCCAGTCCGCTAGTGGAGAGACCTTCAGCAAGCCAAATTGCTCATCGTATTCGACGCGTCCGAGACCGGTTCGCGTCAGTGCCTGTTCGGCGCGCAGACCGCATATCCACGCTTGCAGGTCGCGGAGGACTCTCTTCAGCGGCTCGATCTTGCGGATTCCACAGCATCGCTTGCGCGCCTCGATGCTGCCGTAGAAGAGATTGGGACCCCATGTATTCACCATCTCCTCCACCTTCTCACGCTCCGGAAACACGATCTGTATCTCCACGCCGTATCTCTTCCGCGTGTTCTCCATGACATCATAGGTCTGCTCGGGCAACCTCCCGGTATCCAACGTGAATATCCGCGGGCTGTCGGAAATCCCGCAGAGCATGTCAGTCAGAACCTGATCCTCGGCGCCGAAACTTGAAGCCAGAGCGATGCCGTCGCCGTACCTCTCGAGCATGTATTCAAGCAATTGGCCGGCACCCAAGCCGCTGGTTTCGGTGATGATACGCGCCAACGTGAGGTCTTCATTGTCCTGTTCCATACTCCAACCTTCTCACTGCACGAGAATTCAACCAGTACCACCCGTTCATAGTGACCCTCTCTACCCTTTGAAATCGATCGAGAGCCGGAGCATCACCCCATCTACTTCTTCCGTCGGACTCGGACACAGAAATGGTCTGCCACCTCGACAACCTCCAGCACCTCTTGCCCCTGCTGGACGAAACTGTCTGGAACGTTTTGCACGGGCTCTCCCCCATCAAGCTGTATCTCGAGGATGTCGCCCACCTCGATCCTTTCGAGTTCCAGCTTGGCCTTGACGAAGTTGAGAGGACACGGTACACCGCGCAGGTCCACCTGGCGCCCGGCACCACGCGAATCGTCGTGCCTCTTCTGAGCCTTATGCGGCTCAAGTCTGAACTTCAGATTGGCGTCCAAAGACAGGAACAACTGCTCTATGCGTTCGACCAGCGAGCCCACCTCCGCTTCGAGGTCGACGAGGGCATCTTTCTCACCCATGCGCCAGTCCATCGCGCTATCCAGCAAATTCTGGGTCGACGGCTCGGCCCAGCCCGGCTCAATCATATGCTGACGAAAGCCGCTGAATACCTCTCGGTCGGTCTTCGGCTCCAACCCAAACGTAACCAGCAGAGCCCGGGCCGAAGCCACCACGGCCCGGTAGAGATCGTCATGGCCCTTCCCGGCGTCCAAATGTTGTTTGAGAGCCTCCTTGGCTTCATCGATGTCCACCGCAATTAGATCCATGACGCCCGCCCCGCATTCGCCCGGCCCGCGTCCTGCGAGAGAGAACGGCGTATCGGCGTCCCAATCGACGAAATAGTCGTCAGGAATTGTGGCGGGTAGTTCAGAGTACTTCGCCACCATCTCTCGGAGTTGCTCGACGGGGCGAGACAGCGAGCCGTCCTGCATGAGTTCGGCGACGAATTCCGGTATGACCTTGGCCGGCAGAGTGCCAACGGTTTCGGCCAGATTGGACCCGCCTTCGGTGGTCTGTGCTCCCGCCAGGACATCGTAGCACGGCATCAGCCGGCCGTTCACGCGTTTGGCACGACCCTGAAAGCCAAGGGCCCCGATATAGTGATGCCCGCACGAATTCGGGCAGCCGCTGATTCGAATGGTCGCTGGGTCGGCGGCGCTGCTCAGGTGGTCGCTAAGCCTGTTCCCAATCGCCCGGGCCAACCCTCTCGACAGACACAGGCCGAGCTTGCACGTGGAGGCGCCGGCGCAGGCAACCACCCGGAGCGGGTTATCGGTTTGGACACGAGGGCTCAAACTTCGCAGTTCGCTCAGTGCGGCGTCGGTCTGAGCTTCGACGACGGACGGGATCAGCAAACCCTGCCGCTGTGTTGTACGGACAGAGCCGACCCCATAGGTGTCGGAGATCTCTGCAATTCTGACCAAGTCATCGGCCGAGACGTCCCCCAAAGGCAGGGTCAATAAGATGGTATGGTGGTCCGCCGTTTTCTCGGGCAACAGACCGACCGTCGGCGCCGCCGAGTCCTGAGTCGCATCTGGTAACACCTTGTCACTAGATTCGTCGGCGATGGCTTCAATGTCGGGCACACAGCCCTGCAGGCCCTCCTGTCGGACCTTCTCACGCTCTTGCCGGTAGAGCCGGGCGAATGCTTCAGGTCCCATTCGCGTCAGGACGTATCGCAATCTCGCCCGGTGTTTGTTCGATCGGTCGCCATGTTGATCGAACAATCGCTTGACAGCCTCGGTGATTTCGATGACCTCGTCGGCTCTGACGAAGTCGTCCAGCTTGATACCGACGCCCGGATGAGAGCCGAGTCCGCCTCCGCCGTAGACCGCAAATCCTCTCGCCCCGTCACGAACATGGGCGAAGAACCCGAGGTCGGCGACAGAAGCGTAGGCGCAGTCTTGCGCGCAGCCGGAGAACACCACCTTGAACTTCCGCGGCAGGTTATACGAACTGTAAAACTGCATGAGATACTCGGTCACCGCCAGCGCATACGGCGCCACATTGAACTGCTCCAGCGGGCAGATTCCCGCTCGTGGGCACGCGGTTACATTCCGGACCGTATTACCGCCGCCTCCCCGCGAGGAGAGGCCCGCTTCGAGCAGCCCTTCCAACACATCAGACGTTTGCTCGATCTTCACGTTGTGAATTTGTATGTCCTGGCGAGTGGTCACATGCAGGATACCGTTGCCGTAGGTGCGACTCAAGCCAGCTATGTGCTTGAGTTGATCCGAGGAGACAATCCCGGCGCCGATGCGAATGCGGACCATATACGTTCCCGTCGTTCTCTGCTCGTAGACCCCCATTGGCACCCGATACACTCGGAAGGCCATCGGAGAAAGCTCACCGGCAAGAAACCGCTCAACCTGAGCGCGATACCCTTCCGTGTCTTGCCTTACCTTCTCCGGCAATGTCAACACTGGCTCCATTATTCACCATTCCCAACATGGATTGCGGCCTCGGACACTTGGCCGTTCGTGATTTCGAATCCCTTGACTACGGGGCGATCAGAATCCTGAAGCGACACGATGACATGCACCACATCAGGCGTGAACGCCAGGCGAATGTCCTCGTCAGAAGGCCGCGCCGGTGTCGCCGGATGACTGTGATAAACAGCGAGCATCTGCAAGCCGGCCGCACGAATCGCCTTGGCCGTTTTGAATTGCTCGGCCGGCGCCATCGTGAAGTGCTCTCCGCTGCGATCTTCGTTCGTCATCGCGTAGCGCCGCGCCACTCTCCGCTCGGAACCGGCGAGAATCCCACAAGCCTCCAGGGGAGCTTCGGCTTTCGCCTGCGCGATCATCGTATCGAGAATGTCTTGGGGGATTTCCAGGCTCAGCACTTGCACCCCTTCTGATTGCAGACGGCCGCCTCCGCGTCCACCAGTTCTGTTATCTCCGGCTTCTCGCCGCACAACGGGCAATCGCGCTTGCGCCCGAACCGTATCCGCCGGAACTCCGCGGTCAGCGCGTCATAGGTGAGCAAAGAATCAGTTATCAACTCACCGAGTCCGAGGATGTACTTGATCGCCTCCGTCGCCTGGAGCGAGCCTACCACGCCGGGCAAGACACCCAAGACGCCCGCCTGCCCGCAAGAGGGGACCGAACCCGGAGGCGGGGGCGACCGAAACACACATCGATAGCAGGCGGTCTGCCCGGGGATCACCGTCATCAATTGCCCCTTGAACTGAAGGATGCCGGCGTGCGAAAACGGAATCCGTTCCAGGCAACAGGCGTCGTTGATCAGGAACTTCCCGGCGAAGTTATCGACCCCGTCGATGACGAAGTCGTACTCTCGAACCACCTCGGCGATGTTGTCCGCCCGGGCCCAGATATCGTGGGTCCGAACCGTTACGTCCGGGTTGATGGCCTCCATCTTCTCCCGCGCCGACTCGATCTTTCTCCGGCCGATGTCGCGCGTGTGATGAATGACCTGCCTCTGCAGGTTGGTCACATCCACCTCGTCGCCATCCAC
>JANQFY010000494.1 GCA_028277585.1 Sedimentisphaerales bacterium | reverse complement strand
GGCTCGTGAGTCACCATGATGATGGTCTTGCCCCGACGGCACAGGTCGGCAAAGACCCCCATGATCTCTTCGCCCGTCTGGGTGTCGAGGTTTCCGGTGGGCTCGTCGGCAAGCAGGACCAGTGGGTCGTTCGACAGCGCCCGGGCGATCGCCACACGTTGCATCTGCCCGCCCGAGAGTTCGAAGGGGCGGTGGTCCAGGCGCTCACCCAGCCCGACCATTTCGGCCAGCTCGGCACTCATGCGACGTCGCTTGCGCCGGGGCGTGCCCCGATAGAAGAGCGGGATTTCGATGTTCTGCGTGACCGTCATCCAGGGAATCAGGTTGAAGGACTGGAAGACGAATCCCAATCGGCCGTTGCGCGTCTCCGAGAGGCGGTTGTCCGAGAAGGTGGAGACATCATGCCCTCCCAGATAGTACTTGCCGCTGCTGGGGCGGTCCAGGCAGCCGAGAAGATTGAGCATGGTGCTCTTGCCCGAGCCACTGGAGCCCATGATCGCCATGTACTGGCCCTCGGGGACATTGAGTTCCACGTTGTCCAGGGCCGTCACGCCCAAGCCCACCTGGTAGGTCTTGGTGACTGATTCGAGACGGATGACCGGCTCCATCTACGTGCCCTCCCCGACGTCGCCTTCGGCCGAGGCATCCCCCTCGTCGGCCGCCCTCTCCGACTCGATCCCCTCTTCCGACTTGGCGACCAGGAGAACCTTGTCCCCTTCGTTGAGTCCGGAGAGCACCTGCACGCGGCTCTCGTTCATCTTGCCCAGCGTGATCTCCGTTTCTGTCGGCGTGCCGTTCTGGAGCTTCATGCAGTAGTAGCGGTTCTTCTTGTTGTACACTGAGAGGACGGGGATGGTCAGTGCGTTCTCGATCTCGTCGAGAAGCAGCGTCACCTTGCCCCCCATGCCGGGTCTGACCTCTTTACCGGGGGTCAAGCCGTTCGCTTCCCAGTCAATGCCTACATAGAGGTCATAAGCCTTGGTCCCGGTCTGCAGCCATTCGGGGCCGGTGCTTTTCGGCAAGGGGGATGATTCGACGACCCGGCCGGAAACCTGGGTCTTCTGAGCGAAGGCGTCGAGAACGAGGACCGCCTGCGTCGCCTGCTGATCCGCCTCGGGCTCGGCCGCCGTCTTCCTGGTCTTGCTCCCATCGGGAAGCTCGTCCCAGTTGATCTCGATCAGGTTCGGCGTGCCGCCCGTCTGAGACGCTATCTCAACCTCCTGCTGTTGGAGCCGGTCGTAGAAACGCCTGGCTTCGTCCTTGGTCATTCGCCCGTCAATGACCGCCTGCTTGATCTTTGGAATGAAGCCGTCGGTCTTGATCTTCAGGGCTTCGGCTCCAAACTTCTCTCTGGGCAAGACGCCGGTCGCGACCTTCGTAATCAGATCCTTCAGAGCCGCTTCGATATAGGCTTCTATCTCCGCAACCACTACGGCGCCTTCTCCTTGGCCGCCTTCTATAGTGACATACTCCCTCAGCGCCTCGAAGAGCATTGTCTTGACGCGCAGGGTCGTCATGTCGGGGATCTGCAGCAGTTGGGCTCGGGGGTAGACCGATTCGCCCTCCTTGATCATGATTCTCAGGCCCTCGCCCTTCCAGCCGGGGGTGTAGAGCACCAGACCCGCCTTCTCGGCGGTGACCCGGAGTTTCTCCTCATCCTCTTTGAGTTCGGCCATCTGATCCTGGTGCTCTTGAAGCTCCTTCTCCTTGCCCTTGATTTCCTGCTCTTTCCACTTCAATTCGGCTTCCTGGGCAAGCTCGGCTCTCTCCAGGTTCAGTTGCGACTCCTTGACCGCGGTCTCCTTCTGACGCATGGTCTGGACGATCGTGTGCGTCTTGAGGATCTTCAAATCCGTTTCGGCCTGGGTGACAGCCTCCTCCCGCTGCCGAATCACTTGCGGTATGTCGTATTTGATCAGCAATTCCTTGGCGGCGATGTTGTCCTCCAGGTTGTTCTTCAGCGTTTCGACGTTGAGTTCGGCCGTTTCGATCTCGCTCTTGCTGTAGGGCTCGTTCAGTTTGGGGTCCTCGTTGACCTTCTTCTTGAACGCCAGCCTCTCCTGCTCAATCTTCAGAGTTTTCCGAGCCATCGTGATCGCGATATCCGCGTTTCTCAGCGAGTTTTCCTTCTGCCCCCCTTTCGATTTGTAACGTTCCAGCGCCTCCTTGGCCTGCCGGACCAACTCCTCGGCCTGCGCGAGATTGCTCTGGGACTGATCCTGGTAGAGTGTCAGATTCTCTTGGGCGTCCTGCAGCGCATTCTTCGCCTGCTCCAGGTTGATCGCATGCTGTTTCTGCGCGATCACCAGATCCTTCTTGGCCTGTTCCAACCCCAACTCCGCGTTGTTGAGATGCAGCTCCTTCTGGTCGATGGCGTCTTCGAGGTTCTTACACTCGAACTCGATGATCAGGTCGCCTTTTTCGACAACCGTGCCTTCCTCAACCACGCTCTTGATGATCACCGACCATTTCAACTCGTTGGTGATCAGGACCTTCTCCTCGGCCTCGACGGTGCCGTCCTCGGTGGTCGTGATGACCAGATTCTCGACGACCGCCTCGGCAGTTTGCTCCGAGGAGCTCGTCTCAGCGTCATCAAAGGGCCAGCAACCGGCCAGCAGAAGGCTGGCAAACAGCGTCAAGAGCAGTTTGGTCTTCATCTTGTTTCTCTTCATCGTGATTCTCGTTTCAAGTCTCTTCAAAGCGATTCCTGGTCCGCTTCGCCGACGGTTGCCTCTTGGGATTCCGACGGCGTCGCCGCGGCGATGTGATTCCCCTCGAGCTGCCCCGACTCCAAATAGGGATACCGTTCCAGGAGTCGGTCGTAACCGAAGGGCGTGTCACGTTCTGCGAGGACGCCGTCGGCATCGACGCTGAGCATGCCGAGACTGGCGAGGAACTCAAGTCGCGTGATTGTATAATTGACCAGCGAACTGGTCAGACCATTGAGCGAACTGTTCAGCGCGGCCTCGGCCTCGAGGACATCGCGCGTCGAGGCCTCCCCTTGCTTGCGCTGAATAGCGGTCAGAGTGGTTCGGCGCTGGGCGATTTCGACACTCTTGGCCTGCAGCACAAAGCTCTGTCGGGACTGGTTCAGCGACCGGAAGGAGTTTCGCACGTTGAGGGTCACGGTATCTTCCGTCTCGGCAAGACTGCGCTTGGAGCGGTCTCGCGCGATCAGGGCATTGCGGTACGCGTCGCGGTTGGGTGTCTGGTCGAGGCTGTAGTTGAATGTGAGTTTGGCGCTGCGCGTATGGTGGTGCGTCTGGATCCGCGCCGGCTGCGCCTTGTCCGTGCCCGGCGCTGAAGCCGCCAGTTCGAGGTCGAGTTGAGGATTGAATTGGTCGCCGGCGATCACAACATCCTTCTCCGCGTCCCGCGCCCCGGCCCGGGCCTTCAAGAGAGCCGTGTCGGTCACGAAGGAGGTGTCGGCCGCGATCGCCTCTACGAATGGAAGAGGCTGCGGCCCCTTCTCATTGAGCCGTCGGAGCGCCCCGGGGTAGTCAAGATTCAGCTCTGTGGAGATTGGCAGCCCCAACGCGATCTTGAAATTGTCCAGCGCTTGTGAGTAGGCCAATTGGGTCTGCTCGAAGCTGATCTGTGACCCGAGCAGATCCTGCTCAGCCTGGTCTTCCTGCGTACTGCGGAATTGTCCCCCCTCGACCAGTGCCTGAGTCTGCAGGTAGGTGATCCTGAGCCTCTTGATATTGGTCCGGCTGTTCTCAAGAACGTCTCTGAGTGTCAGGACACGATAGTACTGTCGCATGATATCCACGGCAAAGGTCTGTCGAAATCGGTCGAATTCATAGACCTCGATCAGGAAATCTCGCTCGCGCCGATGCTGTTCCTCAAAGGCCAATCCACGCCAGGCCCCGCGCAGCAACGGTTGCGTGAAGCTGCCTTCGACGAGCGAACCGATTGTGGTGTCAGTCTGGCCAAGCAGATTGGTCACGACATTCAGGGAGGCGCCGAGCGTCAGCAATCCCCCGCCGACAAGACGCCGGGTCAGTGAGTAGTTCCCGTCGGTGCTGATGTATCGGTTGGTGTTGTCGGGGCCCCCCTCGGGTCCGCCCTGGGAAGTATGCACTGTCTCAGCCGTGGAATTCACATTGCCGCCGGGAAGAAAGGAGTCCCACCCGCGCGAATTGGTCGCCAGAGAGAGTGCGGAACTGTAGAGGTCCTCTTTGCGCGTCTGGAACGATCGACTGTTCTTGAACGCTACTTTCAGGGCATCTTCGACAGACAGGATCTGCACCTGGCCGCCGACCTCGTCCTCAACCTCCTGGAGGTAACGATTACAGGCAACGGGACTGTAGGCGATGTTGAATCGTTGCGCTTGGCCCAGGGCCGCGGCCTGCCCTTCGGAAAGGGCCCCGTAGGCATCGCGGTCGGCCCACTCGACATAGCGCGAGCGCGTGCACCCCGAGATCCCTGCCAATGTCGCCAGGGCGACAATCAGCAGCACAACTCGGCGCAACCCCAGGTTTCTGGAGGGAGGCCCGTTTCTGATTCGTTCGACTGCAATACTGCAGCGGATACTACGACTCTCGTTCATTGGCATTCACACTCACTTGTACAGTTGGACATCCAAGTGGCTCTTGAGGGCCAGCCTGCCGCCCAGGGCCGAGTCCTGGAAGGTACACGGCCCCACGGATGTGTTCGGGGCCAAGACATTCATCAAGGGAACACCTGAACAGTGCTTTGGAACCGATTCCACAAATGGCCGACCGTGCTATAATAAGAACGGGCGCCGACACGCATATTCTCGGGTCCCCACTGAGAAGATGTGATTGTGTCGGCGCCCCAGTCGTGAAGGCGCATTGAGAGGGCCCGGCGGTATGCGCCAGTCCCACCGTTGACATCGAATTCTGCTTCGTTCCGGGGCTACTCATCTCTGTGCCTGCCGCCCTTGGCTCGAAGAAGCTCGGCAATCTCAAGTCGGGCTTCGCTGTCGGACAGACCCTCATGGCGGGTTGAATCCAGCGGCGTGCCCTGCTTGTCCATAACGTTGACGTCCGCTCCCGCGTCAATCAACAGCCTGGCAACCTCAATCCGGCCCAGTACCGCGGCCCAATGCAACGGCGCGCCCCCGTATTCATCTTTCGCCCGAGCGTTGATACGGGCGCCCTTGCTTATGAGGAATTCCACCATCGCACGCTGGTCGAAAAGAACCGCCAGATGCAAGGGCGTCGCTCCCGAGGCCGGGACGCCCGGCGCAATGAAGGCGGCGTCGATATCGGTCCCTGAAGCAAGGTGGCGCTGGACCAGGTCTACGTCCCCCTGCGACGTCGCTGCCCAGATGTCCATGACAGGCGTCTCCTGCAAAGACGGCGGGGCCACCGAAGTTGCCGGGGGCAACAACTCCATCGCAAGTATTTCCAGTCCCGTCTGTTGGTCCAGGGTGTGACACCACAAAGATTCGACCATCAGGTGGAAAGGAGCACTTGGCAGTTTGTCTTTGATTTCCCCTAGCGAAGGATCGAGTTGAAAGTCGCGCAGATCGAGACGAACCTCGAATTCCTTGCCGGCGGGAAACTCGCCAGCCGGACGATAAGTCTCGAAGCGTCCGGCGAATCCCCCACCGGGATAGCGAACCGTGACGCCAAAGCAAGTCCTACGGGGCGTGGCCACTTGTCCTCGTACTCTGAGACGACACTCAGGCGACAGGACCACCGGCGCCGTATCACCACGGGAGACCCCTACCACCGCCGCGTGAAGAGTGAATCCCTGGGGCGTGGTCAGGGGGATCGTTCCGAGCTTCGCCTCTTCGGTGTCCGTTCTCGGCGACCATTTCCCGAACGTCCCTTCAGGACCAAGAAACAATTGACTCTTCCACCCGGTGGTCGCCTCGGGGACTTCTGTCGGGCGCATCTCCTGATCGGCCGCTGCGATCACACGATGCCGGGCTGGCACATCGACCGTGCTGCCATCGCTCAAACGCCTGACCCGCACCTTTCCCTCACTGACATTCAACCTCGTAGCAGCGACCTCCGCTTCGACCTCAAATTGGGTTCCCACCACTTTGAGCATCGCCGACCGCGTGTAGATAAGCATCGGTTTGCCGGCCGGTTGAGGCCTCACATTGCCCGAGACAACACCCTCCTTGAGATAGAGCTTCTTCTGCCCATGATCCGAGAAGGTGATCATTGAGTTACCGGAGATCGTGACGGTTGAACCATCGTTGAACGCCAGTTCGAACCAAGAACTGGGCGTCATTCCCTCGACCGTTCCGCCGGGTAGTTCCTGGCCGACGGTCAGATTGTGATAGATCCGCCCGCCATTGCCCGTCCACTGCAGGGCGCCGTTCAGACCGGTGACCCTCGCGATGGGCCTCTCTGTCTTGAGCATGAGAAGATAGATGGCCGCGATAATTACAATGGGCACAGCCGCAGCCAGGGCGAATAGCCAGCGGGAGCTCGCCCTTTTGCGAGTCGCCCGTGCCGGCAGATGTTGCATGACCGCCTCGACGAAGCGGCCCCCCTCCGCGGGCAGGCGAGCCATCGTCCCGCGAACGAACTCATCGCGCTGCGATGGGCTGTCCTGGGCGGCCAAGCCCAACAGCCGATGCATCTGATAGCTATCGGCGGCCATCTGCACCAGGCGAGCGTCGCCGGCGACGAGATCCCGAAGTTCAGCGATGCCTGAAT
>JANQFY010000460.1 GCA_028277585.1 Sedimentisphaerales bacterium | reverse complement strand
ATCTTCAGTTGCGCATCTGCGTACTTGAGCAACACGTCGATATCGTCGCCGTGGACGGCCACGTAGCGTCCCAGTTGTGATGCCGCTGTCTCCCAGTCGCCCTCTTCATAAGCTTGCTCGCCGAGAGGAAGCGCCTGCTCAGCTCGGGTGCTCCGCTGCCAGCCATGCAGCGCATAAGCCGCCACGCCGAATACGGCCACCGCAACCAGTAGCACGAATGCAAGTGTCCAATTGAAATAGTGCTTCGCCATTTGCCTGCCCTTTCCGAGCCCTGTTAAGGCGTTCCCGATCTCTGGAGACGTTGAACGTGCCCGCGGTCTGCAGCGAGAGTACAGGAACGAGCGACGATCGGGGATAGTACGTTCTCATTCAGAACTGGTGAATGAAGCTTTCCAGCATCTTGCGGAACGTGCGCCAGCATATCCACAAATCCATGCGCGGAGACAATTGCCGCACATACTGCGTATCAAACTGGATCCATTCCTGAAAGTCTTTGAACGGACGACGTGTGCGATTGATCTGCCACAACCCCGTAATGCCGGGGCGAACGGACAGCCGGGCGTCACGCCAAGACGGACACAGGGTGTTTTCCGACTCGGGCGAAGGCCTGGGGCCAACCACACTCATCTCACCGCATAACACGTTGAAGAACTGTGGGATCTCATCAAGATAGGTCTCGCGCAGAAACCATCCCACCGTGCTGATTCTGGGGTCGTCGGCCATCTTGAATTGAGGGCCATCCACCTCACAAACGAAGCGAAGTTTGTCCTGGATATCGTCGGCGCCAACGCGCATCGTGCGGAACTTGATGCAATTGAAGAATCGCCCGTGCAATCCCTGGCGTCTGTGTTTAAAGAACACGGGGCCGGGAGAACTCATCTTCACGGCCAGTGCAATCAAAGGAATGATCGGCATGAACAGGATCAACACAACAGCGGCCGCGACCGCGTCGACGATGCGTTTGAAGCACCCGGCATAGGAGAACCGAGGCCAGGCGCGAAACACACTGGGATCGCGCGAACAGACGGAAGTCGAGTCATCCAGACCGTCCCCTTCGGCCAGACTCGAGAACGTCTCCGGTGGTCGGTCGGGAATCCCGTCCACGGCATTCTTAACCGTCGCGTTCGCCTCAATCATTGCCTCAGCCCCCAGAATTGAGGAGTCGACGACGGCATGTTCACACACTGTACACCGATCGCTGAGAATGCTGGGCCCCACAATCACCGCCCCTGGTTCGACGCAGACATCGCCTCCGATCAAGACCGGCCCGATGAACCGCGCCTCACCCGAGATATGCTCGTCACGACCTGTCGTGAAGACACAGGGCCCCAAGTCTGGCCGCCGGTAGAGTCCCGGCGCGTGCGTCTGTTTCAGCAGGATCTCCGACAGCGACAGGAGCCCTTCCGGGGTATCCAAATCGATGACGGAACCGGCGACGGCCACGGCTCTGACCCCAAGCTGGTGTCCTCGGCACCGTTCGACGAGCGTGCCAAACTCCTCAGGCACTCCGTCAGCCAAGACCGTATGAACACACTCTTTTCGGATGAACAGATGATGCGGCCAACCTCGAGGAATGGGAATCGGTTCCATCGAATCTCGATAGAATCGCCGATATCCCACCAAATCGTCTTTTTCGGTCAGCCGAACCCGCTCGCGGTAGGCCAGCAGATCCGCCGTCGCGGCAACCGCAAGGACATCCGCACCGCACTGAGCCAGCACACTCTCAAGAAGAGGACCGTTGACATGCGCGGCTGAGCGTCCATTCGACACGACCAACCATGCCCCAAGACGGCTTCGTTTCAGGTCCCTTGACGTCACATCGCTAACGGCGGTGCAACCCTGCCCTCCATCCGAGCCGTAGGCCAGACGCTGCCGCCATGAGGGCGGCACCACCCAAAGGCAGTCGCTTTGGGAAACCAATCCCAGCGAGTTCGAGAATCCGCGCGATCCGAGAACGGTACAATTGAGATGCCCGGCTCCACTCAAGACGACTCGACGCAACGGATCCGTCGAAAGGGCGTACTCAAGCAAACCAGTCATCGCTGCACTGGTCGCGTCTCTCGATTCTCGAACGACAATCAGCCTCATAGCTGTCGCTATCCCGCAGGACGTTAAGCGTCAGTGTCCCCTGGTTCCTGAGCCAGCAGCATCTTCTTTCGGCCGCTTCGCGTCACCGGCGCCTCCGTCCGCGCGCGATAGCCGTAGCCCTGCCCATATCGATAGAGGCTCTGCTCCACCGGAACATTGCTGAGAATGGCCCCGAGTACCCGCGCACGAATACGTCCCAGTCTCTCCTTGGTTTCTTTCAGATCCGGCGCTGTCGTCTGGCCGGCGAACCCAACCAGAACAACCGCATCCGTCAGTTTCGCCCAAACCAACGCATCCGGGAAGACCAGGGCCGGAGGCGTGTCGATAATCACATGATCGTACTCTCGTCCCAGTCGCTCGATCTGCTGAGCCGCGGTGGGAGAGACCAACAATTCATATACGTCCGTCAGGCCGCGTGAATTGGCCGCCAGCACATGCAATCCGCTCTCCGGTAGAGCGGTAATTGCATCGCTGGGGTTTTCACCCATGAGCACTTCCTGAACGCCCGCGGTCCCATTGGACATCTTCAGCATATACCGGACATCCGGTTTTCGCAGATCGCCATCGATCAGCAGCACCTTCTTGCCCGACTTCGCCAGACTCGTGGCCAGGTTGACCGCGAAGGTCGTCTTGCCTTCCCTGACACCCGGGCTGGTGATCGCCACCTTCTGCGGCATCCCACCGTTCGCCAACAGACGCAGATTGGTTCGAATGGTCTGATAGTCGCCCGCGATGCGCTCCGCGAATTCAGCGGGTTTGATCGTGCGGGAACTCGTTGTCGTGCCCAGAAGCGGGAGTCCAAGATAGCGTGTCACATCATCAGGGACCTGCAGGGTCTTGTCCATCTTGCCCTTGAGGAAAGCCAACCCGAATCCACACACCAGCGAACCGAAGACTACGGCCCCGGCCATCTTGATGCGTTGATCTTCCATGGCGATGACCTCCGCACTGGAAGCCGGCGTGATTCGAGGCCGTTGCTTCTGCTCCATCTCCATCGCCTTGACACGACGAGAGACCGTGTCGTAGAACTCCTTGTCCAGATCCAATCGAAACTGCAGATCCTGAATATCCAGGTTGGTCTGACCGACCTGCCGGGTCGCCAGGTCCTGGTTGTTGAGGACCTCGCGAAGTCGCGCTTCATGGGCCTTGAGCTGTTCAATCTCCGCCTGGGCCGCCAACAATCGCTGTTCGGCCGCGACCTTGAGGCGATCGTCCATGCCGTCATCGAACTCTTGCTCCAGCGACTGACGCTTCTCTTCCAGCGTCTGCTTGAAGGTCGCCAGCAATTCCTCCATCTGGACCAGGGAAGGCGTTCCGGGCTTGTAGTTCTGCCGGGCCACCAGCAGGTCGCGCTCCATCTGCACCACATTGGAGGACAGTTCCATGATCATCGGGTCGGAATTCGCATACTGCTGGCGGATGGCCACGAGTTGATCGGGAGAAAGACTGGTCTCCTCGTTGCCCTCGAGCAGCCCGATACTCGCCTCGAGAGCAATCCGTTGCGCCTCCAGCCGCGTCAGTTCCGAGAGCAGTACGGTGTACCGCTGCAATTCCATGTCTTGACGGGAATCCAACACCGTGGTCCCGTATTCTTGCGCCAAACCGCGAATACGCTTCCGCTGGTCCTCCATACGAGCCAGCAGTTGATCACGCTGGTCCTCAAGAACGCGCAGGGTCGTATTCTCCTCCTCGAGGGACTCCGAGCCATACATCGACTCATAGTGCTGGAGAAAGGCATCAACGATTTGCCTGGCCTCATTCGCGTTCGGGCTCTTCATCATCACGGCCACCAGCTCGGTGGTCCGGATGTGCCCGGCGGTAATGACCTCCCTGCTGACCAGTTCCTTCAGGACGGTCGCCGGATCAGCCGGGGCCGTATCGGGCAGCAGTTTGGCCGTCCACTCCTCCAAACGAGACTGAGGCTCACCTCTGAGAACGCTCAGATTCCGATCATGCAGATCATCAGCGATTCGCTGAAGCACCCCGCCGCTGGTCAGCATACGCACCTGCGTATTGACGAAATCGCGATAGGCGGTGCCGCCTGAGCCCCGCATTTCGCCCGTAAGAATGCTCTGGACCCCCGGCGCCACGCGCACCGTTCCCTGCACAACGAACAGAGGCTCAACGAGCAGCCAGACAGCTGGAACCCCCACGGCGGACAGCACAATCGTCACCACCAGGACGATGTACCAACGCCGCAGCACCGCCTTCAGAACATTCGGTTTCTGTTCCGATGGTGGCTCCTCCGCCGAGGGCTTATAGGGGACGGGTCTCTGCTCGATGACCTGATCCAGGTATTTGTCGAGATTATTCATAGCTCCATTCTCCAACGTCAAGCGTCCGGTACATGTCGTGGTCTGCGCCGGGTGATGAGGGCCGGCACCGGTTCTTCCCGTGGCGTGGTCAGGCGGGTCAAGAGCCACAGTTCCCCCACCACCATGGCCAGCGCCAGCGGCATCATGGCAAAACCGCCGAAATCGTGGAACAACTGCTCCACATCCGGGCCCTCAAGAATCGTGAACGCCACAGCGGTAATTGTCAACCTAAGTGTATTGCAGAGCATGGCTATCGGCAGGCTGGAAACGATAACGATGAGCTTCGCCCACCAAGGTCGCTTGGTCAGGAGGACAACCAGGCCGCCGATGACGAAGAAAGCCGTGATCATTCTCAGACCATTGCAGGCCTCCGCAACCGCCACACTGGTCTCGCCAATTCTGATCACGTTGCCGTCCTGCAGTACATCATATCCCGTCAGTTCCAGACAGAAAACCGCCGACGTCGTCGCCCAGCGCTGAAGCGGCAGGCTGATCGCCGTCTGGATTCGATTCGGCCAGGGCAGCATCAGGCAAAGAAACAGAAGTACCGGCGCGAGCTTTCGCAGAAACCGCCAGCCTCCCAGCAGAAGAACGATCGCCACGGCGGACAGAACCACCGAAAGCCTCTCGCCGGAACGGTACATGAAGAACAACCCCAGGCCTCGGATCGTCTGTGCCATTAGGAAAGCGACGACGCCGGCCGCGACGGCGGGCGCCATCGAAACCTGGCCAATATCTCGGCGCCTGGACCAGAGAACATAGATGCTCAGGATCGGAACCAGCATGCCCGCCGAGTACTCGTCACTACGAAGCCACACCTGCCGCAAATCGACCACGGTCGGCCAATACGACCACAGAAAGGCGGCCAGAACGGCGCCAAATCCGAGGACGGCGGCAACACCGCGCGCGGACAGACGATTCCATCGCGATAACCTGGGCGCCCGATAGACAGACCGCGTCGCTGGGCGACGGTCCTGCTCGGCGCTCCGCTCCTTTTGATCCTCCATTCCCTCTCCCACCGAACCATTCGCTGACGCTCCCGCTCCCAGCGAGACTGTTTGCTCCAGAACCGCCGCGCGATTGGGGATCACGGTCTCACAGTCAACGATCGACTCGAGAATCTGACACCGGGCTCCCACCTCGACGTTGTCCCACAAGACGCTCCGGGCCACAACACTGTCCGGTCCCACGACAGTCTTGGGCCCCACAACGGCCGGTCCAACCACCACCGAGCGTTCTTGAACGCACGCCCCACTGGCAATCACTGCCGGCCCTGAAAGTCGCGCCGAAGAATGCACGGTGGCATCCGGCGCAATCTCAACACCATTGCTCGTTGCGCCGTCAGTTCCTCCCAGGTAGATGGATACCGCTCTGAGATAGCCCTGACGGTCATGGAAATTCCCCACGGGCTCAGAAAGCACGAACGGACGAACGGTCCCTTCCTTTCGAAGAATCGCGGGAATCAGTCCCTCTTTGATATCGGAGTAACCACCCCGGGGAATCAGTCGCAACACATCGGGCCGGCACAGATAGATCTCTGCGGGAGAGCCCGTGCCCTGCGGCCCCGGATTGAATACCATCGTCAGGTCCGCTCCGCTGGTCTGATGGGCCTCGATCAGGGGCTTCAGGGACGGAGGCGCCGCGATGCTGCCCGAGAAGAGTATAACAAGTTCGCCGGGATCTGAGCCCACCGCGTCGCGGAGGCAACCCGCGGTTCCGCCTGTCAAGTCCTCGGTGACCAATGTCACATCCAATCGGCCCCGGGCCCGAGTGGGCTGAAGGCTGGCAGACAGATCGTTTTCGCTGCAAACCATGACCCGATCGATCCCCTCATCCGCCAAGTGGTCAAGGAGCCGCTCTAGCGCCGGTCGGTTCGCGATGGGCCATAGCGCAGTCGGCACACGAGCCGCCAACGGACACCGTCCGAAGTCGTGCCGACCCACCAGGACGACTGTTCGGATCGCCCGATCGTTTATGAGTTCTTCAAATCCCATGGATGAAAACTAAGGTATCTCCAGCCGCTTTCGGAGACGTAAACTGTTATCAGACCTACCGCGATCAGCGTCTAGACCTGCTGTCGCGCTTATGCTAACGCACGTCGGCGTAGACCTCCAACGAAATCCAACATAGTTTGACTCGATCCGGTAAAAGCAGTTGCCCGGATCAAAAACCCAGGTGTTCCCGGTCCCGTTGCGTGTCGCAATCAACGGACCGCCCGGTCAAAACGCCTCCTGAAGAAAGGCGGCAATTCGTTCCACAACCGCATCGGCTTGGGTCGGTCGGGGGCGCGGCACAAACGTACTTAAAGACCGCATCTTCTCACGAAGACTCTCGGCGTCGTACGCCGCCAGCAGATGCCCCAATTCCTCGAACTTCCGCGCAATGCTGACCTGGTGGTCGTTGACCACCTCGCCGTACTTTCGGCGTCTCGGCAATACCAGCAGAGGCTTGTTCCATTCCAACGCCAACGAAATCGTCCCCATCCCCGCATGGCCTATGACTCCTGAGGCCTCACGCAACTGCCGATCGAATTCCTCCTTGTCCAGCGAAGGCACGGCCTGGAAATTACGTGGCTTATAGGACGAGACGCCAATCTGTCCAAACACCTCGTCGGAACCGCCGTCGCCGGCGATCGCCTCGTCCACCGTCTTGATCAGTCGATCAAACGGGAATTGTGTTCCAACGGTCAGGAAGATCATATGATATTGCCTACATACTCAACCCGCTCGTATTTCTCCGCCAGGGCGGGCCACTGAACCAGACACAGATCCGCAATGGTTCGGACCATGCGTCCAGAGAGAGACAAACGCTCAACATTCGTAATACTGTCCACCCAGACAATGCGAGCTCCATAGCACTTGCCAACGAAGCACGAGATGCATCCGACGGCCGCCCCGGTGCTCAGAACGGCATCGGGTCGTTCGCGCCGCATAATCTTCAGACACCTGAAGAGCACCCTTACGACCCGTAATGGGTGCTGACGATTCGATTCGCCGGACACGTAGACGCGCTTGTCGGCGCCTAGCTTTTGCTTCACTACATCGGTCGTGACGATGTGGAAGGTGTCATGCCCCCGCCAAGCCTTCTCCAACTTCAGCAGTTGGGTCAGATGCCCGCCGGAAGAGGCGACCAGGGCTACCTTTTTCGTTCTATCGGTCTTGGGCATCGTCAAACACGTCAATCCTTGAGGTAACCGATTCGCACCGTTCGGCCGAATACACTCTCTACTCAGTGACCGGCATACTGTGCAATCGCCGTCGTCTTGCGATCCTGCCAGCCAAGTTCCTTCACCGCCTTCTGCGCACTGTAGCGAATGTCACGGACTCCGGTCATGATCTGGTAGTCCACACCTCCGCCGCCCTCGCGGCCCATGGCCTTCTTCAGACGGCCCACCGCCCAACTCATCATGCGAAGCACGACCTTGGGCATCTTGATGACCTTCACACGGTATCCCGCCTGTGCGCCCCATCGTTTCAGGAAGTCGCGTGCCGGCGTGTACGATGTCGGAACCGCATTGTAGACGGCATACTTCGGCGGTGCGGCCAGTAACATGGAGATCATCTCAGCCACGTCATCAACGTGGATGTACGGCAGATGGTTCTTTGCCGAGCCGACCAGCATGCCGTAGGCCTTCTGCCCCTTCTTGATGAGCTTCTTGGCCGGCGCCTTCTCGGCGCTGAAGAGCAATCCCGGCCGGACAATAGCCAGGTTCATACGCAGGTTGTCCTTCGCTTTGGCCAGCTCGTTCTCGATCAGCACCTTGGCCCAGGGATACGCGTTGAGCGAATCGGCTTCCGAGACGAAGGCCTGATCCTCATCGAGAACCTTGCCCCAGAGAGACTGATTCAAACCATAGGTCGCAACGCTCGATATGTAGATGAACGTCTTCACGCCGTGGCGTTCAGCCGCCTCCAGCAGTCCCAGCGAGCCTTCCATATTGACTCTGACCATCGATCCGTCGTTTGCCCCGCGACCATCCCAGGCGCAATGTACAACCGCGTCCACATCTTCCACAAGTTGGTCGAACAGATCCGGATGCGAAAGACTGCCCCAGATTATCTCGAGATTGGGACTCAACTCCTTAGGGTCCAGCACAGCGCCATGGAGCAGTACACGCAAATCGTGGCCCTGCTCGATGAGATGCGGCGCCACGGCCTTGCCCAGATTACCGGCGAAACCAGTCAGAAGAATCTTCATAAGACCACCTGATTCAATACTTTCTCTCTGTTTCAGAAGAAGCCTATCGCCCCGACCCAGGCGGGCGAAACGATACGCTTCGCTATCGCGCCGCCACAGGCGATGGTGAAGGGGCGGCCTCTTCGTTCGAGACCTCGCCGTAGATCAGTACGCGGTCTACAATCTCGGCCACCCCGAGCGCGTT
>JANQFY010000260.1 GCA_028277585.1 Sedimentisphaerales bacterium | reverse complement strand
GCAGACCCTCCGTCACCTCGGTGCAAGCGACGCCCTTGGCATAGGCGATGTGTTTCCCATCAGCGGAGATCCCCGGCATAATGCTCACTTCCGCATCCGGTTCGACCGGCGTCAACTCTCCAGTGGCGCCCTCGATAAGGAACAGCTTGCCTTCAGCGCGGAAGAGCCCCCAGGCGCCGTCGGCCGACCATTGGAGCGAGTTGTCGGGGAAGCACCCGGCCAACAAAATGACGACCCCGTAGAAGATGCGCAAGCCCCACGTCGTTACTTTCTTATTCATAGCTGCGTCCCTTTCTGGATTGTCGGTAGCGGTCCCAAAGCCCCGTCCGAGCATGGCGTGGGCGGGAAACCTCGTATGATTTCGACTGCAACATAGCGACGGCTTTGCCTTGCCAGAATCCGTCTCCCGGTTCACTCAGGACCTGATCCCAGCCCTTGGGAGAAGCATCCTGCTCGGCCCGAACCACAGTCGGCGCAGTCATGGGGACACTCGGCGCGGAGCGTCGCCCCAGAACCCCACCAACGGCAAGCGCCATCGCAATCACCGCCGCCCAGCGAATCAGCGCCCGTCCGTTGATATGGACAGGCCAAGGCGATCGGGTTCGAAGCGCCGGATCGTTGCGCTCGCGGGAATGGGCCTTCGAACTGATAGCATCCTGGGTCCGCAGGCACGTCTGAGTCATCGGCCCGGCCCAGGAACGGGCCTCAGGGTGATCGACCAGATAGGCCTCCAACAGGGTGGCGACATCGTCGTTCAACTCGCCCAAGGCACTGTCCATCGCCAACCGTTCTATCGTTTCACGTTCCATGGTTCTGTTCCCCAATCTGCTTCCTGACGCCCTTCAGGCCGCGGTGCAACCGCGATCGCACCGTCCCGACCGGAACGTCCAGCATTTCAGCGATCTCCAGGTAGCTCAGATCCGCGGCAAATCGAAGGTGAACGACCTCGCGGTACTCAGGGCCGAGTCCTTCGACCGCCTGCCAGATCGCCTCGACGTCATCGGCTTCAGAGGTCACACGGGCCTCCGATGCGACGCGCTCGTCGCTCGCTTCGAGTACGCGGTTCTCACGTCCGCGCTTGCGAAACCAGTCCACCTGGGTATTGCGCGCAATGGCGAAGAGCCATGCCAACCGGCTGCCCCGCCCGTCGAAGCGAGCCCAGTTGCGCAGGACCCGCAGGTAGCACTCCTGCGCCAGATCGTCGGCGTCGGTCGCATTGCTGCAGGCGCAGAACATGTACGCTCTGACCCTGTCGCGGGTCTGCTCCCAGAACCGACCGAATTCTTCCTGAAATCGCTGCGCCATAGCGTTCTATCCATTCTAGAGTCGAACGCGACGCCGGGAAAGTTCCAATGCGGGGTAGAAATGGCGCAGAATCAGCGTGGAAGGATAAACGGGCGAATATGCGACACGACCGAATAGTTGCCGGGAAGCTCTAGCGGCGCTTGAGGAACCGGCGCGGATCGATCCGGCGAACGGCTCGTCCCAGCCGGTCTGTCACGCGCATCAGACGCACGCTGTAGTCGAGCATCCTCAGTTCGCAGTCGCCGGGCAAGAGCTTGCGGGCGTGGGCGATACGTTCAGCCGCCCGGTCCGCTCGGCCGGCCGCCAGATACGTGAATGACGAGTCCCGCAGCGCACCGAGATGGTCGGCGTCGAGATCGAGGGCGTGCGAGAAGAACTGGGCTGCGTCGTCGAGGTGTCCCTTGTTGGCCGCGGCAACGCCGAGATAGTAGAAGGCGTCGGCGCTGGCCGTGTCCAGGTTTGTGGCTCGCAGCAAGCAGTGCACCGCGTGGTCGTTGTCGCCCAGTCGCAGGAACATCGAGCCCATGGAGACCAGTGTGCCGGCGTCCTCGATGTCGAGTTCCAGCTCGGCCAGCAAATAGGCGCGCGCCTCGCGCGGACGATCGTTCGCCAGGGCGCATTGGGCCAGACGGTAGTGAGGGCCGGGCAGACCCGGGTCACGATTGAGCGCCTCTTCGAAGAGGGTTTCGGCGCGAGGGAGGTCGCCGTCATCGAAGGCGATCTCGCCCAGATAGAACGCCGCGGGGGCGAACTCCGGATCGAGTTCCAGTATGCGGTTGAACTTCTCCTTCGCCGATTCGATGTCACCTTGTTCCAGAACGAACAGAGCGAAGTCCATGATGACTTCGATGTCACCCGGATTGGCGCGCAGTTCCACCAGGAAGTGTTCCTGGGCTTCGCAGGGCTCGCCCTCAGCCCAATAGGCCTGAGCGATGCGATAGTTGATCTGCGGATGCGCCGGCTCCAATTCAACGGTCCGCAGCCAGCACCGGATGGCCTTCTTGTATTGGCCCCGGGCGTAGAGGCTGTTGCCGATGTTGTAGAAGCACAAGGCGCAGTCGGGATCAATCTGCTGAGCCAAATAGAACATCTGCTCGGCCAGATCGTGCAGGCCCATCTCGGTGTACGTGATGATCCGATTGCAGTAGGCCGGCTCGAACTTCGGGTCCATCTGCTGCATGTGCTCGAACGTGCGGATGGCGCGATCGTATTGGCCCGTGCGGGTGTAGTCGACCGCCAGAGAGTTGAGGATCTCCAGATCGTGCGGATTCAACTCCAGGGCCGCCTCGAACTCGGTGATCGCCTCGGCGAAGCGATTGATCGCGTCGAGCGTCAATCCCTTGTTGAAATGCCAGGCGCTGTTGGCCGGATTGATCTCCAGGGCCTGTTCCAATTCGGTCAGGGCCTGGGCCATCATGCCATCTTCGTATAACTCGTATGCGCGGCGCGCCTTATGCTCGGCTCGGTCGTACGAGCCGAACTCCATATCTTCGAACAACATCGCGGTTGCTAACCTCCAGCCTGTCGTTGGTGCCCAATCAACACTCACCGGGGTTATCGCCCATCGCGCGCGGCGTCCTTAGCCGTTTTTCGCTCGAAGAATGAGAATCGAGGACCGGAAATCGAAATGGCGCGATCGCCGGGTCGCGATGACGACTTTCCCCGTTTTGCCGGGTGCATTTTGATTTTTGATTTTTGCATTGTGATGGCGATCGTCTTATAATGTGCCCGTAAAGTGACAAGACAGGTGCGTCTGTTTTGCATATCCGACCGACTGACCGGTCGTCGCGTGGAGAGTCCAGATAATGATCCAGGAAATCAAAGGCCAAATCACGGCCGGCAAGGCCAAGTACGGTGTTGTCGTGAGCCGATTCAATGAGTTCATCACGTCCAAATTGGTGGGCGGAGCGATCGATTGCCTCCAGCGCCACGGGGCGTCCGACGACCAGGTGTCTGTCGTGTGGGTGCCCGGCGCCTGCGAGATCACCATCGCCGCCAAGAAGCTTGCCGCCAGTGGCGACTACGGCGCGGTCATCTGCCTTGGCGCCATCATTCGGGGGCAGACAGGCCATTACGACGCGGTCTTCCAGCAGGTGGTCCGCGGCATCGGCCAGATCAACTACGACACGAACGTCCCGACCGTCTTCGGGGTCCTGACCTGCGAAACGCTGGAACAGGCGGTCGAGCGGGCGGGCACGAAGATGGGCAACGCCGGGGCGGATGCGGCCGTGACAGCGATGGAAATGACCAACGTCATGGAGCAGATTTAGACCCACTCGCCTTCCCGGCTGGCGCGGTCCAGGCGGGAGGTGTCGTGTCCAATCGCCGCCACGGGGTGAGGGTTGGAAAGGTATCGCAAATTCAGTGCTTCTTCTTGCAGGGACGCGCAGACGCGGATGCGTATCGATAAAAGAACCAAAGCCAGAGAGCTTGGCATTCAGGCGCTCTATCAACTGGACGTTCAGGGACCGGAGTTGCTGGACCGTCTGATGGGTGAGTTTTTCACGATCAACGAGGGCGACGCCCACACGCGCCGCCTGGCCTGGGAGTGGACGAAGGGGACCTGGTCGAACCTGGCGCAGTGCGATGAATTGATCGTGGCCGCGACCATCCGCTGGCAATTCTCACGGCTGTCTCCGGTAGACAAGAGTATTCTGCGTTTGTCGGTCTATCAGTTGACATGTTGCCCGGACATCCCCCCGAAGGTGGTTATCAACGAGGCGATCGAACTGGCCAAGAAATTCAGTACGGAGAAGTCCGGCCCGTTCGTCAATGGCGTGCTGGATGCGATTCTGAAGAAGCTGCCCGCCCGGGACAAGGCCGGCGACAAGAGTCGAGGATAACGGATTGAGAACGATTGCGGTCCTAAATCAGAAAGGCGGGGTCGGCAAGACGACCACGACGGTTAATACCGCCGCGGCACTGGCGGCGCTGGGCAAGCGCGTGGCCGTCATCGACCTGGACCCTCAAGCCCATCTGACCATCCATCTGGGCGTCGAACCGCAGAGTCTGACCACCGGCTCCTACGAGGTGCTCACCCAATCGGCGGACTTCGCACAGAGCCTTATGATGGTCCGCCCCAACCTCTGGCTCCTGGGCGCCAACATCAACCTCGTCGGCGCCGAAACGGAACTGGTCACCGTGGTCGGACGCGAGATCATTCTCCGCGAGGCGATGCTCGCCAGCACCGAGCAGTTCGATTTCTGCCTGATCGACTGCGCGCCGTCGCTCGGGCTGCTTTCGTTAAACGCCCTGGCGGCCGCTCAGGAGGTCCTGATCCCGCTGCAGCCTCACTTCCTGGCCCTGCAAGGCTTCGGCAAGCTCCTGCAGACCGTCGATCTGGTCAACAAGCGCATCAACCAGGACCTCAAGGTCTCCGGCGTGGTCCTGTGCATGTTCGACACGCGCGCCTCACTGCCGAATGAGGTCCGTGCGGATATCGAGCAGTTCCTGGAGAACGCCCGAGGCACGGGTAGCGCCTGGTCCGAGGCGCAGGTGCTTCCGACGTTCATTCGTCGGAACATCAAACTGGCTGAGGCCCCCAGCTACGGCCAGACCATCGTCGAATACGATCCGGCCTGCAATGGCGCGATCGACTATCGGAACGTCGCCCGCTTCTTCCTGGGCCTGGCGCCGGAACTCGAGAGTCAAGACGAGCCGGAATCCGAGGTCGAAGTCGAAGCCGAGCCAGAGACCGAGACCGAACCACAGGCCATAGCTGATGAGGCCCCCGTAGTCGAAGCTCAATCTCCAGAGTATCACCACGAAGCCGAGGCGTCGATCACATCGGAGCTACAACCACCGATCGACAAAAGCGGGCAACCCGAGCCCCAGGATGGCGTCGACAGCGCTCATGAGCCCGCACCAGTGACTCCTCCAGCTGACGAGAGGCCATTCCAGGACAGTTGGCGCGAGCCTCAACCGACGCCAGCGACGGAAGTGGAACCGGTCACTGACGCTACCGAGCCGACCCATGACGTTGCGAATCCCGTCGGAAGCTCTGAGCGTGAGACGGCCCTTGAGCCTTCGATCGCGCAGGAACAGACCGAACCGGCGCCGGTCGAGCACACCGACAGCCCCGAATCACCCTCGCAGGTGATACAACAGGAACTTGAAACACGAGCCCAACCCCCGTTCAAGATTCAGGCGATCCACCTGCCGGCGCCGCGTAAGTATTCGCCCCGCCCCCTACAAGACAAGCCCGAATCGCCCGAGCAGCCGGCCGAACCGTCACCCCGCCAGGATGAGGCTCCAAACGGGCCGCAACAGTCACAGGACGAGCCGGAGCAGGTCGGCTTCTAAACACCTTCTCTGCTGTCACTTCCAACCATCACGGCCCCAAGGCCACCAACACTCGTGAGAAAAGTTTGCCCGGATGCGTATTCGCGCCTTGATACAGGCGTGACATTGCGGTAGAATAGTCAATCTAGGAAGTTTGGAGTGTGCGGATTGATGATTGGCTGGAGGAAGGGTTCCATCGCTATATGTGCGGCTTCGGCCGTTGCGCAGGTCGTCTGCGCCGATCTGATGCCCGCTAGTGGACAAGAATCCGACCGCCAAAGGTCGGTGCGCAAGTGCGGCCAATACAAGCCTCCGGAGATGGGATTCTGGCGCAAGTCACAATTCACACCGGAAGTCATTGCGTCCCGACCTCCACCACGCTCTTGAACACGCAAACTGTCTCCCGCACGTTTGCATATTGGACTGGTAGCAGGTTCTCGTCAGCCGCCTTGGTTGGGCTACGCAGAGGAGCAGTGAACGGATCGAAAGTCTTCCTTAACATCAGAAAGGGGCAGAAGCAGAATGAAGAACACGAGGTTAGTGACAGTGTTTTGGGCGGTTGGAGTGATTCTGGCCGCTAGCGGTGCGGCGCAAGCCGATATGCAGTACATATTCAACCCGAACGATCTGATTGACTTGCACGATCAAGGGGTGCCATTGGGAACTCCTGATCCAGCCAACCCTCGGTCAGTGTATACCGGCGGGGCAGGCACTCTGTATCCTGGGTATAAAGGCATTGGCGCCTGGAATGCGGCGGGAACTGGTAGCGCTATGGACCTTGAGATCAGAGCGGATTATCTCAAGTGGCGCGACACAGACGGCGGCTACATAACCGGCTTCAACATCTGGCTCGCCGACAATCCCCGGGCCCGCGGTTGGGGTGAATCCCTCGTCATCAAGCCGAATACCGGGCTCACCGCGACGGCTGCCGATGGGTGGAGTGTAGAGGTCTCGACGAATGCGTGGCATAGCGATCTCTATTACGCCGAGTGGACAGCCGATGATGTTGCCAGCGCGTTGAGAATCGGTGGTCCCGACATCGGCGATTTCAGCTTCTCGGCCACTCTGTACGTGGATGAGAACCAGAATGGATGGGATGCGACTGATCCTCTGGCAGTACTCGGGCAGGATTACACAATCTGGTTCGGAGGCTATGGCGTTGGGACTGATTCAGTTCTGCATACCAGTGGCGATATCCTCTTTCAAGGAACGCTTGATATAGCACCCGTCCCCGTTCCGGGCGCCGTTCTACTGAGCATGCTCGGCTTGAGCGTCGCCAGTGCGAAATTGTGCAGGAAGCGTACCTGAGGACCTCCTAGAGCAGACTATCACATAGTCGGCAACGCGCAACAACACAACCGCCGGCTAAGCCCCTGTTCAAAGGGTTTGGCCGGCGGTCTTATCCTCAACAGCGAAACGGCCATACGGTGGGTTGGGAAGCCACGCCACACATCCATCTATTGCCCCAGGAATCCCGAGGCCTTCATCCACTTCTGGCACAGCATGGGCCAGGTTGAAGTGCCGGGCAATTGCTTGCCCAGTCCGAACCCATGGCGCCCTTTGGCAAAGACATGCAGTTCGGACTGCACCTTGGCGCGACGCAGAGCCAGGTAGAAGTAGATGCTGTTCTCGGCCGGGACGCCCTTGTCTTCCCACGTGTGGATGAGAAAACAGGGCGGGGTCTGGGCCGTCACCTGTCTCTCGTTGGAGAACTTCTCGAACAGCTCCTGGTTGGGCTCGGCACCCAACAGGTTCCGTCGCGAACCGACGTGCGTGAAGGGCTCGGTAAAGGAGATCACCGGGTAGATCAGCACGCCGAAGTCCGGACGGGCACTGGCCTCATCGATGGCGTCGCGGGCCTCATACACCTTGTCATTGAAGTGCGTCACCGCCGTCGAGGTCAGATGCCCCCCGGCTGAGAAGCCCAGGATTCCGATGCGATCGGGCCGAACGCCCCATTCGCTCGCCCGGCTGCGCACCGTGCGAATGGCCCGCTGCGCGTCCTGGAGCGGAGCGGGATGCCCATAGCCGGCCCCGCTGTTGCGGTGGCGATACTGGAGAATGAAGCCGGCGACGCCGAAAGAGTTCAGCCACTGGCCGATCTGATGTCCCTCGTGGTCCATGGCCAGGTGTCCATACCCCCCGCCGGGGCAGATGACAACAGCCGTGCCAGTCGCCTTACTCTTCTCAGGCAGATACAGGGTCAGTTTGGGAATGTCGCCCGGCGCCGTGCCCTTGGCGCCGGGAGCGCCGCCAGGCCAGAGCACCTCGACCGGCGGTTCGGCGGCCAAACAGCACGTCGGCACGACGGAGGCGAGCATGAGTAGACAACTGAATCCAGTGACAACCCGAGTTCGACCGGTCATGCCAATTCCTCCTAGATCATATGAGTGGGATCCTGCAATCGCTCCGCAATGCGACACAGGAATTCCGCGGCGTAGGCGCCGTTGAGGACACGGTGGTCGACAGCCAACGACAGGCTCATCATCTTGCGGACCGCTAGATGACCCTTCTTGGGGACAATCGTCCGATCGGGATTGCCCACCGAGAGAATCGTACTGGTCGGCAAGGGCACGATGCCCCAGAACGCATCGGTTCCGTAGGCGCCGAGGTTGCTCAGTGCAATCGTCTCGCCTTCCAGATCGGTTAAGCGCACCTTGTTGCTCCGCGCCTTGCGCGTCAAGGCACGTTCCTCGGCAGCGATTTCGGCCAGCGTCTTCTCGTGGGCGTCTCTGATCACAGGCACAACCAATCCCTGAGGACTGTTGACCGCGAAACCCACGTTGACCGATGGCGGGATCGAGATGACCTGCCCCTGCGAATTGTTGGTCTCAAGTCGGCCGATCGCCAGAGGATACTCATGGACGGCCAAGGCCAGGGAACGGATGAGAAACGTGTTACTGGTAACCTTGACCCCCAACGCCTTGCTGATCTTGTGGCGCCGCGCCATCAGTTCGGTCACGTCGGCCTTGCGCTCCAGATAGAAGCACGGCTTGCTGTGCTTGGAGGCCAGCATGCGCTTGCCGATGAGTTTCTGTATGCGGGTCAGCGGGACCTGCGTGGTTGTATGATGTTCCAATCGAGCCTCTTACGGTGGCTGAGTGTTCATTGTCGAGTGATCTTCACAAGGCCAATATGATAGTCCAATCAGCCCGTCTTCTGCAAGATGCAGGGCCCGGCAAGCGGGACGTTGGGCCGATCAGGCGCCATCGACGCCGTACTGCACACGCAGCGCCTGCAACTGCCGTTTGAGCCCCTCGGCGATCGTCCGATAGGCCGGGTCGTCGTACAAGCTGTGCATCTCGCGCGGATCGTTCGTCAGGTCGTAGAGTTCCCACTGCCCGGCGTCATAGAAATGGATGAGCTTGTAGCGATCGGTCCGCACCCCTTCATGACGCGGGACATTGTGCTCACCCTTCTCGTAGTAATGGTAGTAGAGGGCGCGGCGCCAATTGGGAGCAACTGTCCCGTCCATCAGCGGTTTGAGACTGACACCCTGCATCTCCTTGGGGACATCGAGCCCGGCCGCGTCGAGGAAGGTGGGCCCGAAATCGATGTTCTGGGTCAATGCGCTGACCCGCGTTCCCGGCTTGGCCTTTCCGGGCCACCGAACGAGCAGAGGCATGCGGAACGACTCTTCGTACATCCAGCGCTTGTCGTACCAGCCGTGCTCACCCAAGTAGAAGCCCTGATCCGAACTGTAGACCACGATCGTGTTGTCAGCCAGGCCGGCGTCGTCGAGGTAATCGAGAACGCGCCCGATGTTGTCATCTACGGAGGCGACACAACGCAGGTAGTCCTTGATGTAGCGCTGGTACTTCCAGCGGGTCAGGTCATCGCCCTGGGGGTTGCTCTTGCGGAAGGCCTCGTTCTTGGGGCCATAGGCGGCGTCCCACCGACGACGCTGGTCGTCCGTCATGCGGCGGTATTCCGGATTCTTGAAGGCGCGGCCCAAGACATCCTTCTCGGTGGCGCCGGTGATCTTCAGATCGTAGTCGTACATCAAGTGCCCGGCGATTGACATCTCGTTGTCCTTGAGCAGATCGCTGCGGTGGGCATAGTCGTCAAAAAGACTTGGCGGCTCGGGAATCGTCACATCATCGTACATTGTCAGATGATCCGGCCCCGGCGCCCAGGTGCGGTGCGGCGCCTTGTGCTGGCACATGAGCAGGAACGGCTTGTCCTCGTCTCGATCGTTCTTGAGCCAGTCCAGCGCCAGATCGGTGGTGACATCGGTCGCGTATCCTTCGTAGCGTTTCTTCCCGGCAGCCGTCAGGAAATCGGGATTGTAGTACGACCCCTGACCCGGCAGGATCTCCCAATGGTCGAATCCCGTCGGATCCGTCTTCAGATGCCACTTGCCGATCAGAGCAGTTTCGTAGCCCGCCTGCTGGAGCAGTTTCGGGAAGGTCGTCTGCGCGCCGTCGAAGCGATTGCCATTGGTCATCAGCCCGTTGGCATGGCTGTGCTTGCCCGTCAGCACGGCAGCCCGGCTGGGTGCGCAGATGGAATTGCAGCAGAAGCATCGGTCGAAGACGACACCCTCGGACGCCAGTCGGTCGATATGGGGCGTCGTGTTGATTCGGGAGCCGTAAGCGCTGATCGACTGAACGGCGTGATCGTCGGTGAAAAGAAAGACGATGTTCGGGCGCTTGGATGGCGAGCCCGCCGTTCGCGTTTGAGCGTTCAGATGACGCGTCAGAACCGACGAACCAACAAGCAGGCCGGTCAGCTTCAGAAAATTCCGACGAGAGCAATTATCATGAACCATGGGAGTCCTCTCTGATTTTGAGTCAATGGCGGCGACGCCCTAAATCCATCGCTTGAGCCAGGACCGTACGCCGATATTGGCCTTGACGATCACTGTGGGCTTGGCGCATCGATGAGCAACTTCTTCCGGAATCGACCGGCTGGCGAACTGCCTGAGCAAGGGCTTCTGCGTCGTACCCAACACGACCAGGTCGTAGTCGGCGCTTTCACGGAGGATCGCCTCAGCCCCATCATGGTGATATGGAAAAGGGGCAGCTCCCGGGAAAGTTCGCCGTGAGGGTCTCGTGTAGCGGAATCGCTCAGGGGTATGTGATTATTCGTCGCCATTGAGTTGCTTGATGAGGTGGCGCGCGGTCTGCCGATCGCTCTCGGCGATGTGCTCAATGATCTTGCGCGATCCCCAAGTCAGCCCCGTGATACTGGAAAGCGAGACGCCCACCATCGTAAAGCCTATCACTATTTCGATTCCGTGATGCATGGGGAATCTTATAGTGGATATGGCAAGAAAAGGCAACGGGAACTCCTTCCCCGATTGGCAAGCTGGAGAAGGAGATCGCGGCTGGCGGGCGTCAGACCTGCGAGAACGGCCGGGAATCACTGGCGAGCTCACCGGTGATCTGGCATAATCGCGATACGGTTCGGCCGGAGCCGATCGAGTCTGCGTGTACTGGTCGTTGTGGGAGAGAACCATGAGTAAGCGCCGTCAATCGCTCGTTACCGCCCTGCTCTCTTTGCTGGTCCTCCATGCGCCCACCCGGGCGACTCTGCAGGGAGGCGCCGCCAAAGTCAACATCACCCCGCCAGTCGGCGTCTGGCTCTCGGGCTACGGCGGACGCGACAAACCCAGCGATGGCATTGTCGACGAATTGTACGCCCGGGCGCTGGTCCTGAACGACGGGAGCAACAGCGTCGCCCTGGTTTCGGTCGATCTGCTCTGGGTTCCACTCCAGATGACCCAGAAGATCCGCGCGATGATTGAACAGAAGACGGGCATCCCGGGCCCGGGCGTCATGATCTGCTCGACGCACACGCATTTCGGCCCGCGCCTCTATAGCAAAACCACCCTGGGCTCCCACGTCGAGGGCAACACGGTGGACGACGCCTACGTCCAGACCCTCACCAAGAAGATCGTCGACGCCGTGTTCCTCGCCCATCGGGATATGAAAGACGTGCGACTCGGCGCCAATCGGAGCGAGTTAGCCGAGATCGTCTATCATCGCCGGCCCCGGAACGACGATGGATCAGTCACGATGGCGTTCACCCTGCCCGCCTCCGTGCTCGCGACGCGCGAGATCATCCGCGACGACAATGGACAGGTCCGAGTAACCTTCACCGATCCGCCGGGCCAGCCGCTGCGCACCTACGGGCCCATCGATCCGGACCTCTGGGTCCTCAGGGTCGAGAGCACCGCGGGCGATCTGCTCGGCTCGATGGTCAACTACGCGTGCCACGCCGTCAGCGGCAGCAGGTATCCCGACTGGTTCTACTCGATCTCCGCCGACTTCCCGGGCGAGACCACACGCGTCGTTGAAGGCGTCGAGGGCGGCGTATGCCTGTTCACCTCGGGGGCCGCCGGTGATATCGTGCCGCTCAAACGAGGCAAGGCGCCGCGCTACCAGATCGGTCGAGCCCTGGCCGGGGCGACGATCAAGAGCCTGCAGTTCGTCCCGATGTCGAATGCAATGGATCTCGACGCCCGGACCATGACGATCGACATCCCGCTCAAA
>JANQFY010000199.1 GCA_028277585.1 Sedimentisphaerales bacterium | reverse complement strand
CGATCGTGCCGATCACCGTGCCGCGTCCGCCGGACAGGCTCGCGCCGCCGATCACGACGGCCGCGATGATGTCGAGTTCCAGACTGATCCCGGCCGTTGGTTGCGCCGAAATCGTTCGACTCGTCTGAATCATGGCGGCCAGCCCCACGAAGAGACCCGTCAAGGAATAGATGGCGACCAGATTGCGATCCACGTTCACGCCCGCGTGGAAGGCGGCCTCGCGGTTGGAGCCGATCGCATACGTATAGCGGCCCAGCGGCGTGTACTTGAGGATGAAGAAGCCCACGAGTACGACCAGCGCCAGAATCCACACGCTGACGGGCATGCCGAACAGATTGCTCTGGCCCAATAGCGTATAGGACGGCACGTCGTACATCTTGCTGTTGTTGATGATGTAGGAAGTTCCCCGAAAGGCGCTCATCGTTCCGAGTGTCACGATGAACGGGGGGAGTTTCAACTTGGTGATCAAGGTGCCGTTGAGCAAGCCGCAGAGAAAGCCCGCTCCGATGCCCACGATCGTGCCCAGCAGCATCGATCCGGCGCCCGGCTCGCCGCCGCCGACCTTGAGCATAACGCCAGCGCCGACCATGCCGGCCATCGCCATCATCGAGCCAACGGACAGATCGATCCCGCCGGAGATGATCACCGCCGTCATGCCCATTGCGATGATGCCGTTGACGCTGGAGCGGCTCAAGACGTTGAGGAAGTTCTCCGCCGTCAGGAACGTGTCGGGCTCCAGCGCCGACAGGGCGGCGACGATCATTGTCAGGGTGGCGAAGGGCAGAAGTTGTCTGATGAATCGGTTCATTTAGCCTTCCTCCACGGCCGCCAGGTGCATGACCTCTTCCGGCGTGGTCTCTTTCGTAACGAGGTTGCCGACCAGCTTGCCGCGCCGCATCACGAGGATCCGGTCGGCGATGCCGAACAGTTCGGGCAGTTCCGATGAGATAAACAGAATGGCTTTGCCTTGCTCGGCGAGCGTGTTAAGCAGGCCGTAGACTTCCGCCTTGGCGCCGACATCGATCCCGCGCGTCGGCTCGTCGAAGATCATGAAATCGGAGTTCGCCAGCAGCCAGCGGGCGATCAGGAGTTTCTGCTGGTTGCCGCCGGAAAGCGACTCGGTCGACGCACGTGGCGAGGCCCACTTGACCGCTATCCGGTCACCCGTCTCGGCGGCGATCCGCGTTTCCTGGGCGGGCTTGATCAGCGAACCCATGCCGATCTCGGCCAGGTTGGGCAGCGTGATGTTCCAACTGCAGGGCAATTGCAGGCAGAGGCCCGTTCGTTTGCGGTCTTCGGTCAGCAGGGCGATGCCGCTGGCGATGGCGTCGCGGGGCGAATCGATGTTCAACTCGTGACCATCCAGGACGATCTGCCCGGCGGTCTTCTTGTCCACACCGAAGATGGCTCGGGCGACCTCGGTGCGACCCGCTCCGACGAGGCCCGCCATGCCGACGATTTCGCTGCGTCGCACGTCGAACGTGACGTCCTGAACGCCGGCCGGCGAAGACAGGTTCGAGACCTGGATCAAAGGTCGTCCAATTTCGAGGGATCGCTCGGGGAAGAAGTCGTCCAGTTCGCGACCCACCATATGATGAACGATCTTGGGGATATCCAACTCGGTGATGGATTCGCTGTGCACGAGTTGACCATCCCGCAGGACGCTGACCTCATCGGCCAGTTCGACGATTTCTTCGAGCCGATGGGAGATGTAGATGATGCACAGCCCCTGCTCGCGGAGTTGCCTGACGACATCGAACAAACGCGCCGTCTCGCGTTCCGAGAGCGAAGATGTCGGTTCGTCCATCACGATGATCGAGGCGTTGCGGCGTAGGGCCTTGAGGATCTCGACGATTTGGCAGTCACCGGTGGGCAAGGTCTCGACTCGGGTGGCCGGATCGAGATCGAAATCATACCGCTGAATCAGTTCGCGTGTCTGAGCGACCATCTGATGGTGACTGACCGTGAACGGCAGCGCGCCTTTCGGTTCAGCTCCGAGGAAGATGTTCTCGGCGACGGTCAAGTGCTCGGCCAGATCCAGTTCCTGGTAGATCATCGAGACGCCCGCCTCGATGGCCTGGCCCGGAGTCTCCAGGGTTTGGGACTGCCCCTGGATTTCTATGGAACCGGTATCGGGCTGATAGACGCCGGCCAGGATCTTCATCAGCGTCGACTTGCCGGCGCCGTTCTCCCCGACCAGAGCGTGAACCGTCCCCGTCCGGGCGCAGAGCGTGACATCGCTCAGGGCCTGGACGGGCCCGAAGCGCTTCGAGATTCCCTTCATGTGCAGCGCCATGCTGTGGGGCGCGGCGGTTGCTGGCAGGGCGGAATTCATATCTGTGATTCGAGCAGTTCTCGGATTTTCGGATCGCTGAGCCGTTCCTGCGTGACCAGTTCGACGCCGGTGTCCACCTCCTTGGGGATACTCTTGCCGGCGCGGTGGTCCACAATCGCCTTGACCCCTTCGTAGCCCATCCGGTAGGGATTCTGGATGATCAGGCTGTCGAGGTGGCCCTTCTCCAGGCCGTCGACGACCATGGGCCAGGCGTCGAATCCCACCATCTTGATCTTCTTGTCACCCTGCTTCGTGTTGAGCAGGGCGGTCAAGGCGCCGCCGGAGGTGGTCGCGTTACAGGCGAACAGCCCATCGATGCCGGGGTTCTTCGTCAGCAGGTCGTCGGTGACATCGCGGGCCTTGTCCGTCGTGGTGGGATTGGGATACTGCGAGTCGACGATCTCGACGCCGGGGAACTCCTTGCTGAGTGTCTCCGTAAAGCCGGCCAGTCGCGCGTCGGTCGAGCCGGAATTCGGGGTCCAACGAACCACGATGATCTTGCCCTGACCATTGAGGATCTTGCCCATGCGTTGGGCGGCCAGCACGCCGCCGCGGTAGTTGTCGGTCGCCATATAGGAGAGGACGTTCTCAGTCTCGACGCCCGAATCGACGATGACGCACGGGATGCCGCGCGTGTGGACCTTCTCAACCACGGGGACCAGCGCCTTGCGATCGCTCGGCGCCAGGACGATGCCCGCGACCTTCTGCGCCATCATGTCCTCGACGATCTGCACCTGACGCTCTCGGTCGGTCTCGACCTCCGGCCCGTTCCACAGGATCTCGTAGCCTTCCTCTTCGGCGGCCTTGAGCGCGCCCTGTCGAACGCCTTCCCAGTACACGGAGACTGTCTCTTTGGGAACGACGCCGATCTTTCGTGATTCGCCGCCGCTGCCTTTACGCAGCAAGCCAATGCCGACGAAGACGCCCGCTATGAGCACGAGCAGAACGATCCAAACTGCGTTCTTCATAATCTCCACTCCCGTTCGAATTCGCCAGATCCGCCTAGGGCAGTTCATCTACCCGTTTCGACAATTGGCCCCCTAGAATAGTGCCTTCCGGCGGACTCTGCAAAGGTTTTGTTCCGCTCGTGCGCCCAGGGGCGGTCGCTTCGGACGCCGGGGTGGACCGGATGCGCCGGCGAACGCGCCATCGCCAGCCAATCGATGCTTGACGGTGGCGCGGGCAGACGCCATTCTATGGTGGTTTCCGCGGGCTTGGAAACGTGGTCGTAGCCAAACCCGGACGGGATGAAAGACTATTCTAGAGAAGAGGACGACCAATGGCAGATCAGTCGGACGCATTGACCGGTGGTGAGGCAACCACCACAACATCGGGTTCCCACGCGGCTGGAAAAGGAGGCTCCGCTCTGGTTCCGAGCGGGATACTCATCCCCTTCATTCTTCTTTCCAGTTGCTTCATGTGGTGGGGGATCGCCAACAATCTAACGGATCCCTTGGTCAGGGTTTTCAAGGCGGTGTTCGGAGAGTTGTCCACTTTCCAGGCGTCACTGATTCAATTCGCGTTCTACGGCGGCTACTTCTGCATGGCCATTCCCGGAGCCATCATTTCCCGCCGGTTCTCCTACAAGACGGGCGTCCTGGTTGGACTGGGATTGTATGCGATCGGTTGCTTTCTGCTGTATCCGTCGACGCTTCTGCAGCAATTCGTGTTCTTCTGTCTTTCGTACTATGTCCTTGCCTGTGGGTTGGGCATTCTCGAAACGAACGCCAATCCCTATATTCTGGCCATCGGGCCTGAGGATACGGCGACGCGTCGGTTGAACTTCGCCCAGTCGTTCAATCCCATTGGTTCGGTGGTCGGCATTCTCCTGTGCCAGATCCTGATCATGGCGCGTCTGCCGCAGGATGCCGATGGCAATCTCTCGATTGCGCCCGAGCAGATCAGTGAAGCGCTCAATATCGTCATCTTCCCGTACCTGTCCGTTGCCGCCATCCTGGTGGTCGTCTGGATTCTTATCGCCGTAACCAAGATGCCCCGCATGTCCGATACGGATGGCGGCGTCCACATCTTGCACACGTTCAGAGAGCTTTCCGCGAACGCAAACTACGTGTTCTCCGTCGTGGCTCAGTTCTTCTATGTGGGCGCTCAGATCACGGTATGGACGTACACCAACTTCTACATTCCCGAACACCTGCACGTCACACAGGAGACGGCCCTGAAGTATCACACGGGGGCGCTGATCCTGTTCGGGGCTTCCCGTTGGGTGTTCACGGCGCTGATGAAGAAGTTCAAAGCCCACACGCTGTTGCTGGCGGCCTCTGTGTTGGCGGGATTGCTGACGCTGAGCGTCATTTTCATCGGCGGCACCGTGGGTGTCTTCTCCTTGATCGGCATTTCGGGATTCATGTCGCTCATGTTCCCGACCATCTTCGGATTGGGATGCGAAGGTCTGGGCGACGAACAGACCAAGGTTGGCGCTTCCGGCCTGATCATGGCCATTCTTGGTGGTGCGTTGATCACGCCGCTGCAGGGCCTGCTCATTGACAAATTCGGCGTCAGCCTGTCATACGCGTTGCCGTTCGTCTGTTTTGTCGTCATCGGGGCCTATGCGATGTACAACGGCAAGGTGGAGGCAAAGCGGTCGGCCTGAAGTTGAATTAGGACTTCGAAGCTACACACACGCGAAGACGACAAAGATAAGCCGGTCGGATCTCACGGAGACTCGACCGGCTTTCTTCTTGTCTGTTGGGATTCCCCAAGAGCGGGTCTTAGAAGGTCATGCCCACCCCAAAGATGTACTTGATATCGGTGCTGCTGCGGTTGTTGGCCGGTGTGGCGTCGTAGTTGAAGATCACCTTGAAATTGGCGAACATGGCCTTCGTCAGGCTGGCCCGCAGCTCGGCCGTCGTGGTCAGATAGTAATCCGAGATCTTGTCGAGAGCAGGATAGTAGGTCAGGTCATGCAGGAACTTGACGTTCTTGTTCACTTGATGATCGAAGTTGTACGACGCCTGGGCGGACAACTCACTGTTGCTGTCCGTCTGGTTGTCGAACTTCTCATAGAGTGACGCCAAACCAGCGGCGGTCGAGAAGTTCGTCTTGGCCGATTCGATCCACTGGTAACCGGCACCACCACCGACGACGACGCGTCGATCCAACTCGGCGATGCTGTCCTTCTCGTAACTGCCGTTGATGAAGCCGAAGAACTTCTTCGAAAAGAAGTAGTCGTACTGGGCTTTGCCCCGCCACCAGTCTTCGGTGGTCTTCTCGTCGCCGGTGTCGGGGTCCTCCTGCTTGCCCTTGGCGTAGTCGGCGCCGGCGGTCGTTCGGTCCTTCTCGCTGCGCCGGGCCACGCTGACGCTGGCGTTGATCGCTTCGGTCGACGTGTTGCCGCTGGTGGCGGTCACGCCCGCCGAAACGCTCCCCGTCCACTTGGGGGCGGGCTTGGCCGGCGGGTTGATCGAAACCACCTCAGTCAGGGGGAATGTCTGGGCCCGCAGGGCGGTGCCGGTGTCGATGGCGAACTGGCCCGGTTCGGCGGTCTGGACATTCTGGCTCAGGACGGTTCCATCCTTGAGGTGGATCTTCAGCGGCGCGGCGCTGCTGAAGCCCTGAATGTCCGCTTGGGAGAGCGTCACGTCACCGGCGGCGTCCGACTTGAGGACGAGTTTGCCGTCGGTCAGTTTGACGATCGTCCCGGTGAAGCGGTCCCCGTTCTTCATGTAGACCTCGTCGGCGCTTGCGGATGCGGCCAACAAGATGACACCCAACAGTGTCAGATGGACAAGACGAACCATGTCGAAGTCTCCTTTCTTGATTTTCCCACTGGGGGTGTCCAATGCACCCGTTGCTGCTGTTTCTTGCCACTGTGCCCTGCGTCGTGCCGCGGCGCGTCAGTCGCGGTATCACCACCGTATTGTAAGGCCATTCCATTCGCGTGCAACTTCGATCTTGCCGACCGAATCGCAGGGGAGGACCGATAAGTGATATCGTGCCTGCCCTGCGAACCCTCTGACCTGTTTCCCAGCCCGAAACCGCACGCGGTGATTACTGTACCGTTCGCTTGCGGTCTCGGTTCTGTGATTCGCGCATCTGCTGGAGGGAATTCCCGTCGGCGCCCGCCGGAGTCTCTTCGTGATCGGCCGGATCCTTCCTGTAGAAGCCCGTTGGATAGATGACGACAATAAAGGTTTCTATTTGTCCGTCACTTGCGTATAATGCGATGTCTTCTTCAGAAAGGGCCTATGGAGCGCGCGTTCGACAAACTGACGGATGGGGAACTTCTCCAACACTACATAGACGGCGACGAGGCCGCCTTCCGGGAGATCGTCGGGCGCTACAAGAACAGCCTGTATGCCTTTCTCAAGCAGTTTCTCAACCGCACGGATCTGGTCGAGGACGTCTTCCAGGAGACCTTCCTGCAGTTGTTCAACAGTCGGGCGAGTTTCGATCAGAGCAGGCCCTTGCGGCCGTGGCTGTTCACCATTGCCGCCAACAAAGCCAAGGACGCCCTTCGCAAGTCACAACGGACCAGCGCCGTGCCCATTGGCGCCATCTCCGAAGCACAGGACATGTCGTTCGATGAGATGCTCAATACGCTCGGTTCCGATAACACTGAGCCTCGCGACGAATTGGAGAAGGGCGAGACAGCGGCGCGAGTCAATGAAGTGATCGCGGGGATGCCGGAAAGCCTGCGGGAGATCCTGGTCTTGGCCTATTTTAACAAATTTTCTTATAAACAAATGGCGGATGTCCTGAGTATACCCATTGGGACTGTTAAGAGCAGGCTGCACGCAGCCGTGGCAAGGTTTGCAAAAGATTGGAAAGCCTCCATCGGGAGCAATGAGGTCTAATGATCCCTCTGAACGATCAACAGCAACAAGTGATTTTTGACTACGCCTTTGGTTTGGCCTCCGAAGGCGCCGTTGGCGAGGCTGAGTCGCTGTTGGCCTCGCATCCGCATGCCGCCCGCATCTACGAGACGTTGCGCGAGGCGCTCTCTCCTCTGGATGAACTGCCCCAGGAGACCTGCCCGGATGATTTGGCCGAACGCACGGTTTCCGGATTAATGGCGCAATCGCAGATTGGAGCCGGCCAGGATCGTCTGGAAAAGCTCCTCGACTCCGAGCAAGAACTCAGCGAGCCAGTTCGCATTCCCTTCTGGCGCAATTGGGGAGATATCGCCGCTGTTGCCGCTGTCCTCGTTCTGGTCGTGGGTGTTTTGCTGCCTACCCTGGCGCATACGCGTCAGATGTACTGGCGTCAGCAGTGCCAGGCCCAGCTTGCCGGTGTTCATGAGGGGCTCGTTGGCTACGTTAACGATAACGATGGCAAGTTGCCCAGCGTCCCCATGGCGCCGGGGACTCCCTGGTGGAAAGTGGGCTACCAGGGCACGGAGAACCACTCCAATACGCGACGGGCCTGGCTGTTGGTCAAGCAGGGGTACGTCGAGCCGGACCAGTTCATCTGCCCTGGGAGGCGGGAGAAACACGATCGCCGGTTCGAGACCCTGAACGTTGCCGACTACAGCGATTTTCCGGATCGGGAGTATATTCACTTCAGCATTCGCATCGGCTGCCCTGAGGCGAAGGATCATGGCCTGGTGGGCCGGAGAGTTTTGCTTGCCGATCTAAACCCGATCGCCGAGAGATTGCCCTCGGATTTCTCCACAGCCTTCAAACTGCGCCTCTGCCAGGAACTCCTTAGCTTGAACAGCCGGAACCACAACCGGCGGGGCCAGAATGTGCTGTTCTGTGACGGGTCCGTCGAGTTCACGCGTCGACGCCACACGAGCGTATCCGAGGACGACATCTATGTCCTCAGCAACATGGCCGACGGTTGCGAGGTCCGGGGTTATGAAGTCCCCTCCTGCGAGAAGGACGCTTTCCTGGCCCCTTAGGCGGCGCTTGTTCCCAATTCCCGATCTTACTCTTCTGCGCTCGATCCCCCTTGGCTGTTTTCCAGGCAGATCCGCGCGTTGCGTTTGAGCCCATCCAGGCCGGGACGCACGATCGGGGAGCCGGCGAACTCCGTTTCGAACGACTCGGGACTCAGAGACAGGATGTGGGGCAGGCTCAGTTCTGCGCGATCTTCGTGATATGTGAGTCTCTCGTTGCGGCAAGGGGGCGCCGCGTGGCGGTGGGGGCAGACGAGGACGCACGTGTCGCACCCGAAGACGCGCCTTCCCAACTGGCCGGCCGATTCGGGAGCGACCTGGCCCTTATGCTCGATCGTCAGATAGCTGATGCACTTGCGGGCGTCGAATTCGCCGTTGGCTTGCAGGGCGCCCGTGGGACACATGCGAATGCAACGGCTGCACGCTATGCAGAGCCCAATCGCTGGTTCGTCCGGTTCAAGCTTCACCGTGGTGACCAGCTCGCCCAGGAAGACCTCGGGACCGAGCTTCGGATGGATGAGCATGTGGTTCTTCCCAATGAACCCCAGTCCCGCTCTGACCGCCAGCGCCCGCTCGGCCAGTGGGACGGAATCGACACACGCCTTGAAACGTTGTCTTTCGTCGGTCCGCGTCGCGATGAAGGCCGCCAGATCGTGCAGCAACGGCTTCATGAAGTCGTGGTAGTCGTCGTAGCGGGCGTATCGCGCCACCGTCCCTGACGGTGTGTCAGAGGGTGGCGCCGGATCGTCCTGATTCTGCGGCCGGTAGTTCAGTGCGACGACGATAACCGATTCGGCCCCCTTGAGCAGGGCGGCCGGATGGATTCGCTTCTCCAGGTTTCGATGCATGTACTGCATCGTCCCGGCGCGCCCCGATCGAAGCCAGTGCTCGATTCGCTCGACATCCGCGCGGTCGATCGGCGTCGCATCGGTGATTCCCACGTCATCGAAGCCGAGCGCCAGGGCGTGCTCCTTAATCTCTTGTTCAAGGCTCATGCGGGTCATTATACTACATCGCAGCAAGATGATGACAGAAGATGACCGCCGTGTCTGTCGTGCCCTGCGGTCGCGCGAAATGGAGGTTTCCCATGATCGACGTCACTGTCAACCGGTTCCGGGTTCCCATTCTGATGCTGTTGGTGTTCTTGCCTACGTACGGGGCGGCTGAAACCGTTGTCACGTGGGACTTCTCGGAATCGGCGCACGGGTGGATGGGCAATGCGTTTGTGAAAGGCCTGACCGCCGGTGTGCAAGGATTGACCTTCGCCTCGACGGGTATCGATCCTTGGATCGAAGGCCCGGCCGTTGACGTGGCCGGTCAGGACTGGACGAAAGTCACGGTGCGTATGCGATCCACTGCCGATACCAGCGGAGAGCTATTCTATGGGCCTCGCTTCAGGGCCGGTCACTCCGTACGCTTCACCATCCAGAATGACGGGCAATGGCACGACTATGCCGTGATCATCAAGGAGCCTTTGGGGCGGGGCACACGTTTCCGACTCGACCCGGCGGCCGGTGAAGGGGACATCGCGGTTCGCTCCATTACCGTGGACACGCTGGCCAGAATCGAGACCCCTCCTCTGGTGAAGCCCAAGCGGTTCGCCCGAAGTGCGGAACCGGCGCTGATGCGATCGGGGGCGCTCACTTTGGAGCATCGTGACCGACACTGGGGTGATTTTATCATCAAGATCGATGGGGTGGAGATGGCGGTGGGCTACCATGGCGACCAGATCGGTCTGATGCACGCTGGCGGACCGGAGTGGCTGAAGCTGGATGAAGGAGGATTCGATGCGGCCATGAGCGTTGAGAACGAGATCATTGCCTATGCAAATCGGATCGATGTTCAGCATCAAATAAGAGATAGCGGCTCGGCCAACTGGCTCCTGATGCGTCGCTTCGAGCCCGGTCCTTGTGAGGGGACGATTGCGCTCGAGATCGAGTGCGTCGTGGATCAGGATCGCGAGCTTATTCATCTGCCCTGGCTGACCCTTTTCGCCGGCCTGGAGACGTTCGGGACGCACAAGACTCAAGGGTTGCTGGCGGGGCTGGAGTATCTCAGTGACGAGCCGAGCAGCAGTCAGGCGGACATCACCACGCCCGAGCACATCCGGCGTATTCCCGATCCCGTCAAGATCACGTTCCCTATGATGGCGGTTACCTCCAACGATCGATACGTCGGCCTGATCTGGGAGTCTTCCGACATGATGGCGCCCGTGTTCGACTCGCCAGATAGACTGTACAATTCGGGTGGGCATCTCATGGCTCTGACCGCCCCGGCGGTCGGCGCCCATCGTTTCGAGAACGATTTCGCCGCCCACACGCCCGTGACTCTCAAGGCCAACCAGCCCCTGAAGATGCGGGCCATGATCATCGGTGGCGCGGGAAAGACGATCATCCCGGCTGTGCAGCATTACGTACGGCTCAAAGGGTTCCCCGAGAGGCCCAGGGTGACGGGTGGATTCGAGACGGCCCTGAAGCGGCTCGCTCATGGCTGGCTCGACTCGGCCGCCAACGAAGGGGGGCGCTACCGTCACGCGGTCTGGGGGACCAGCTTCGGCGCTCAGCCGGCGCCCGATGCGCCGCTGTACATGGATTGGCTGGCCCACCATGTCACGGATGCAGATCTGGTCAAACGGCTGGAGGCCGGACGCGACTTGGCGCTGGCTCAGTTACCCGGAGACGGTCCCCACCTCGGCGCGATCTCGCATGTCAGGAGCCCGGCGCCGCCTTTGGTCTTCGGCGGCGCGCCGGCGTTTGTCGCCGCCCGGATGGAGGAAGCGAAGAGGCTCTTGAGGCAGTTCGACGCGTGCGGCATCAAGCACTATCATCCCGGCAAGGCCGACTATGGCAAGACGCATTTCGCGAACCACGCCAATGGTTTCGCCGCGGCTCATGTCGCTCGCATTCTCGAAGCCGCGACGTTGTCTGCGAATCCGGAACTCATCGCGCAGGGCTTGGCGCTGCTCGACAAGCAGACTGCCCTGTATGCCGAGACGGTACCGCGTGGCGCGCAGACCTGGGAGATCCCGTTGCACACGCCGGACATCCTCGCCTCGGCGTATATGGTCAAGTCCTATGTGCTGGGTCACCTCCTTTCGGGTCGAGGAGATTATCTTGAACAGGCCCGCTACTGGGCGTGGACGGGGGTGCCGTTCGTATATCTTGAGAATCCAACGTCCGGGGAGGTTGGGCCCTATGGCACCATCGCGGTGTTGGGCGGGACGAACTGGCAGGCGCCGGTCTGGTTCGGCCTGCCCGTCCAGTGGTGCGGCCTGGTCTACGCCTCGGCTTTGCATCATCTGGGCCAGTACGACGCCGAGGGCCCCTGGCGCCAAATCGCCTCCGGGATCACCGCGTCAGGTCTGCAAATGGTCTGGCCGGAAGAGGACCAGAAACGACAAGGCCTCTTGCCCGATTTCTACCACCTCCGCGCCCAGGTCAGCGATGGTCCCGCCATCAACCCCGGCACGGTTCAGGCAAGCGTTCCCGAACTAATCCACACGGGCCCCCTCTACGACGTACACAGATTAGAGAAAGCCAACTGGTTCATCCACGCCCCCTGTGGGATTCGAGGTATAGAAGAGAACGCCAATTCGATTCGCTTCGCCGTGGACGGCTGGGGGTCCAAGCCCTACACCGTTCTGGTCTCGGGTGTCACAACCCGCCCGACCCGCGTCACGACCCGAAAGCCTATCGGTCGCACCGGTTCCCTCACGCCGGCAAAGGAAGTCGAATTCCAGTTCCACCCCCGGCAGAACCTCCTGACCTTACCCGTGGAAGGTGTCGTTCACATTCACATCGAGAGGAGTCCCGCAGATTGACGCGCCGCTGCTTCTCCATCGATTCCACCCGCTAGGGCTCGCTGTCGTCCAAGGTCATTCCCAGTTCGAATACGACAAGGTAGTAGATCGGCGCGAATACGGAGTTTCCGAGTAGCAGTCCCGTGAGCCAGAGCTTCTTCTGACGCTGGGTTTTGAAGCGGTGTGTTCCCCAGTGGTATACCATGAGAATCCACAGCCCCATGATCGAAATCGGTCCTGTGAGCCCCAGCAGATTGCCGAGTATGCCGACCAGGAGGTTGGTCTCTTGTAGGTCTATGATCGCTTCCAGATCAATCTCTGTTGTTCCATCCAGAATGCTCAGGGACAGGAGCACACCCAGAGTCAGAACGGCAATGACGGCCATGACTCGTACTACACGACGATATGTCTTTCGATTCATTTCTCCTCGACCTCCAGGGAAATCAGGGCAGTTGGCTGCATGCGATCCATTCCTGCCCCATGCCCTTCTCTGCGTCTTGTGATATCTATGTGATCTTGAAGTCACCGGCTCCGAGCGGCCAGATGAGGGTGTAGTCGCTTTCGTTGACGTCGCGATAGGCCGCTCTGAGATCCGACAGTAGAAATGTCCGTTGCTGTTCTATGATCCCTTTCGCCACGTCAAAGACCTCCTTCGGACTCTCCGTCAAGATGAAGATGTTCATCTCATTCGAACCCCAATCATGACCGTCCACCTCGGCCGAAGCTCCCAGAGCCTCGATCAGGATGTCCTCAAGACTCATGAGTTCGTCATAGTCGGCCAGGCCGTCCCCGGGAAACTGCAGAACGAGTTGATACGTCATTGGCTCAACCTCGATTTCGTCGTATCCTCTGAGTCCCCAGCTGGATGCTGTCGGGAACGACGGTAGCCTCCACCAGAAGCCTCTCGTAGCCCAGAGACTTCACGACCGCCATGCTCTCTCGCAGCATCTGCGTATAGCCCTCGGGGAATGGATAAGAGTTCTTGTAGCTCTGATAGGCTTCAAGGGCCCGCTTCAGTTCAGTGACCGTCATGACATGCACCGACATACGCCCAGAGAAGACAGATTCTATCCGATGGTAGTCCGGCAACGCCCGCTCAAGCATCGCATTGGCATCGGAGAGGATCTTATCTCGGAGGAGCGAAGCACATCCATCGCCCGCTGTCGGGCCAATGAAGAAGGAGTAGCTATTCTTGCGGGTCGTTCCTAGCTTCGCCATCAATGCGACGCCGCGAACGGGATTCCCCTCGCATGTCACTCTACATCGTACTTCCTGTGGCAGTTCAATTTCCATGGTTTGCCTCCGGGATCAAGAGGGTCGATGCCGATGACCGACAGCCCTTCTCGCCGCTAAACGATGATGACCTTGTCTCCATAGCGGATCGTATAGCATTCATACTGCTCGGTATCGTCATAGACCTTCAATGTTTGACCGTCGTCAAAAGTCAAGCTCAGGGTGCCGCTCTCGTCTCCCTGCGCCGCCCGCACTGAAGATCCCAGAAGCCCCATGAGATTCGATCCGAAAACAGGGACATTTACGACCTGTTCGTCGTTGCAGGAGAAGGCGCTCACGATACCTATCATCGTTTCGGCGCCAAAATGGAGACACACCTGATTCTCGGTGAAGCAAACCATTTCCAGAGTGCGTCCCAGGAGAAAGCTCCCGTCAAAGTCTTTGGGTAGTCCGTACATGTCATTGTCCTCCCGAGGCTGCGACGCGCCTGTGGTGATGTGGTCAAGCGGGTTTCCACTCCGCCTCAGGCCCTTCTTCTGTCTTCTTGCCATTCTTCCCTTTCTGCACGCGTCTCACCCAGTCGAACCTGTCGAACAGATTCCTATGTTCGGCCGGTTGCTTCCTCAAGGGTGCGGAAGATCGCGCCCCAGCCGATCATTGCCACCTGTTCTCCTGTGAATGCCGACGTTCGCACGACGCTCTCGTCCAGGATTCGCGAGATGTAGACGTGACAGGGCCATTCCGTTATGGGAAACAGTGTCGAGCCGATCCAACGGGCAGAAAGAAGCAGTTCCGTAATGTCGCGTCCACCCAGCCCGCAGGCTTGCCCAATGACTGGCGGGTCAACCTCGACCAGCATGTGATCGTCACGAATCGAATCGCTCAGTCGACCGATTGGCCGGCACGCACGCGGAGTCGCCAGATCCCCACTCATCTCGTATCCAGCCGACAGAAAGAACTGCGGTTCTGGCTTCATGCCGCTCTCCCCGGCATGACCGGTGCGCCACACGTTCATGTCACAGGCTCCTCCAACAGGTGGCGCTTCCTTCTCTGAGCGGAAGGCTCTTGATTTGTTGAAAGCACTCCAAGTCGAAGCCTGAGAATCGCTTCGAGACATCTGTCACCAGGTCGCTCCAACCTTCCATGATCTCATCGACACGGACCCGTTTCCCGTTCGACGTGACGAAGTCAAGGCTCAGCACGTGCATCGTGAAGCAGTCCCGCATCACGGCCTGTATTTCCCTCACGTCCTGCCATGGAAGAAACCGCCTCCAGGGACGCAGCGGCCATCGCTTGCCTTTTATCCAGAGCCCCTTGTCGTTGGTCTCCAGCCATGTCCGCCGATCCATCTGAAACAGCTGCGCGATTCCAGCCGCGAGACGACGTATCTGAGTTCTCACAAGGTGCGTCATACACACATGCCTCCACTGCACGCTCACGATCATGCCTCTCCTCTTGCAGAGGTCTGGTCGTTCCCCATCATCATGACGCTGACGACGCCGTAGTGAGCAATCGACACTACCCATGACATGCTCCTGTCGAATATCTCGATGTCGTCGCTGCTTGGGTACCAGATATCTGAGAAGTGGGCAATTACATCGGCGGCGCCGATTACATCGACTTTGTCGAACCGATACCAGTTTAGGTAGAATTGGCCCTCATGCGCGAGCCCGAACGGTTCGAGCACGGCCCGCAGGTCGAAGTCCTCATCCTCTGCGTTCACTCCTTCAACGAACTGGCTTCGCTCCTGAATCACCAGGAGCATCTCAAGCCCAGATGATGCGACGTCCATGCCCAGCGCCCTCGCCAACTGCTGGCGAACCTCCTCCGCCGAACGAGAATCCAGGGCCTTATGCCAAGGAAACGTACCGGGGCCATATTCCCGCTCGAAGCACTCTATCTTGAATGTCTCCATAGTCAGTCCTCAATGGATCTGCAGGCACAGGGGATGTGCTTGGCCCTGCATTCAATGCTAACTACACTCACATGGCCTTGCGTCTCGCCCTCTTCTCGGTCTTGTAGAGTTCGGCCCAGGCGATGGATCTGATCTGATTGTCAGCCAGGAATTCCAGGTCCTGCCAATCGTCAGCAAGGCAAAGCGCCACATGCACGTAGACAGGCCACCGCCTTATCGGGAACAGGGAGGCCCCCTGATGTCTGGTCGCCACCAGCACCTGGTGGACATCGCGTCCGCCGAACCCGTATTTCTGCCCGATCAGCGGCGGCTCGATCTCGATCAGCAGAAGATCATCCCGATGACGCGATCGGACGCGTCGAATGGCCCGACAGCGCCGGGGCTCCTCCATGTCGTATCCTTCGCTGGAGGCCAGGAAGAAATCTGGATGGTCTACACTCATCACTACAACTCCATCGCCCCGAAGGGCTCTAACTTGCTTTCAAACTCATCTTTGGGCGTCCAGCGCCTGATCCAGTTGCTTCAACACGTCGATCAGATCGGATCGCTCTTGCTTGTTCAACGCTCCCTTCTCCCCCTTCAGCACATGCCGAAGGGCGATCCGGGATTCTCCCAGGAATTCCGTACTGAGCGAGGAGGCTGCCCCGATCGCGAACGCAACGGCCTTGCTCAGCGATGCCAAACCGCGTCTCTGCAGTTCTGACTCGAGAAACAGCATGTAGTCATACAAGTCCTGATTGCTGGATAGCACCTTCATAGTGCCGCTGCTCCTGACATGGGGTAATGCTCACTCGGATAGGTGACTGTCACCGTGTCTCTTCATGCTCCGTTCCTTGGCGTAGTCAAGCTGGCGCCGCTCGAGAGAACTCAAGTGGGATTCAATAGACGTGTACAACGCAACGACTCTCTCGAAGTCTCTCTCCCGCCAGGCGTCGTGCGCTCGATCCTTCACAGGTCTTATGGCATAGTGCTCAGTCATTCTCTCCTCACCCTTCCGGCGAGCCGTCTCCACGAGGCGAACAGCCTCATCAGCACCGCCCAGAAGAGGGCTGGCGTACGTCCGAATCAGTTCCGCGATTGAAGCAAGGGATTGTCTCAGGAGATGTTTGCCGGACGTCTGGTAGAACGAACCGCCCTTGTACTCGGGCGCCAATCCTTCCAGAATCTCGGGCAGTCCATACCATGTCTTGCGCCGCCATCTTCGGCGCAGGATGTTGAATTCAACCTCGTAAGACAAGAGACCATGCCGGATGTTCACGTCCATCCTGCGGGACTCGTATACCACCAGCGTTGGGTCACTGTGAGTCTGTCGATACCCGTATTCCGTTTCCAGAAAGCGGAACAACTCCGTCACACCTTCCACAAACTCAAGCTCTTCCCGTGGTGTCTGGCTAGTCATTGTTCCTGGTCCTGCTATCCCTCTTGTGATGCCTCTTCTGTTCCTTTGCCTTCGCCCTTCGGATCGGCGACCCAGCCTTTCTTTCGCTTCCACACCACGTAAGGATACAACGTGTCTGACGGCCCAACTCGCATAAAGCGCCTGCGGACCCGCACAAACTCCAGGCCGCACTTGCAGCGACAGACCAGCCTGAATCCTATCGACCTAGGGAATTCGTAGTCGTCATGGTCACACGATCCATTGGGACACGTCGGGCGAGGTGGGACTTCCGGAAGAACCTTGCCCAGCATCCAACACGCAACCGGCAGTAGAGCAAAGCCGACTGGAAACCCGATGATTAACCCGGGCCAAGATCCTATCCTCCAGCCCAGTTCCGCGATTTGGGCTGCAATGAGCAGATTCACCAGGAAGACAGCCAATTCTATCATTGTCATGGTGTTCGCCTCAGATCGTCGCTCATACGAGCCGCTCTGTAGGGTCGTGACTGTTGCGCATCCGGCCCGAGAGTCGCCGCGTCATCATATGACGTTGGACCGACCTTGGGTTCATTGCCTTCGTTGAAGCCTCTCCACGCATAGCTTCCCCGCGTACATCCAATCTATAGTCTACAAGATTGCAGGGGGTTAGTCAATTCGATGTCACGCGCTGGTGTAAGAGGTTGACGCTGTTTAGCGTCCGATAGTTCTGTTGCCTGTGGCGGGGCGTTGGGTTGGGTCCTTGCTTGCGATTGGGGTTACCGGACCTGATGGCCGAGCAGAGGGCGGATTTTCGGCTTCGGGATGTGCTTCTGAGGGCGATTCGGCTCGATTTGACGGTTGTATGGGCCATGCAAGTTAAGACGGCTCCGACTTGTGCCGACATGGCGGACGGGACGGAACCCAGTAAGGCTCCGGCCCGGAAAAGCCAATGGCCGAGGGATCGTTGCCAGCCCAGGCCCAAATGCAAGGAGCAGATGTCATGGCCAGAGCCGCTCAGCAGGAATATGCACGGATGCAAGGCGAGCGAACCGTTGTCGACCACCCCGATCCCCTCCGCACGTTTCTCTGGAATGCGATCATGGACCGCGCGACGGATGTGCACCTGCACTGCGTGGAGAACGGCATCCGGATCCTCCATCGGGTCGACGGTACGATTCACCCCAAGCTGCTGCTCCCGCCGGCTGAAGGCAAGAGACTGCTGAACCAGCTCAAGACGGCCTCCGGCCTGAACGCGATGAAGTCCTTCGGACCGCTCGAAGGGCGTATCGACTGGGCCGATGGCGACGCTTCCTGGGAAATTCGCGTGACTTTGACCCCCGTGCGCAACAAGGAGTCGGCGCATCTGAGGTTCCTGAGCGTTCCCAGCGGCAAGTGGGACATCTCGAATCTGGGCTTCTCGGCCGCCGATCAGGAGAAGACCGGCACGGCGATCCAATCGCTCAACGGCCTGGTCCTCGTGACGGGCCCGACCGGCTCCGGCAAGACCACGACCATGTATTCGCTCGCTTCGCTGATGGATATGCGAACGACGACCGCCTATTCGATTGAGGATCCCGTTGAGTTCAGGCTGCCCTACGCCCAGCAGATCGAGGTGGACGAGCAGCACGGACTGAGCATGCACGAAGGGCTCCGCACCATCTTGCG
>JANQFY010000079.1 GCA_028277585.1 Sedimentisphaerales bacterium | reverse complement strand
ACGCCGGAGCAACCATCAGCGGATGCGCCGGCGTCTGGTCCAGAAGGGCCTTCAGGGCCCGCTGAGTCGACTTGGGATTACTGACCACGCCGGGGCCGCAGATGCAGCCGCCCTCGCAGGACATGACTTCGATGAGGTTGCCCGGCGCTTTGCCTTTGCCATAGGCGCGGAGCTGGTTGAGCCCCTTCTTCTTGAGCCCATCGATCAGCACGGGCTCGACGGGAACGCGCCCGTCGACATAGTGGGTCAGCGCCCCGGTTACACCGCAACTGACCGGAAAGCCGCGACCGTGGACGGTCGCCGTCGTCACGTCAAAGGCCGATTCTTCCACCGAAGCAGTATCAATCCCGCGCGCCATCAGGAATGCGCCCAACTCTTCGTAGGTCAACACGTAATCCACGTTGTCGTCGTGGATCCCCTCGAACTTCTTGGCGATGCACGGCCCGATGAACACCTTGACGGCGTCGGGATAGAGCTGCGCGGCAGTCTCAGCGGTATAGGACATCGGTGTGCGGGCATCGGAGACGTACTTCTGGAAATCCGGAGCGTGCTTGCGGACCGCCTCGGTATAGGCCGGGCAACACGACGTCCCCATCATGGCGTCACCCTGCTCCAGCCGTTCGACGAACTCAGCCGCCTCGTTGCGGGCCGTCACTTCCGCGCCGGAAGCCACTTCCAGGACCACATCGAAGCCGATCTGGCGGATTCCCTCAACTGTCTGGCCCAGTGTGCCGGGGAATTGCCCCACGATCGACGGCGCGACCATGGCGACCACTTGACGCTCCGCCAACAGGTGCTTGCCAACGTCAATAATCTGGGACCGCTCCATGATCGCCCCAAACGGACACGCCCGTGTGCAACGACCACAGAAGATGCACAGGGAGTAGTCGATGAACTCGCGGCCGCGATCATCCTTCTTGATGGCCCCAACCGGGCAGCCTTCTTCACAAGGGACAGGCTGATACACGATGGCGTTGTACGGACAGACGCCCTGACAGCGCCCACAATTGACACAGGCGGCCGGATCGATCTTCGCGCGATCCCCTTCGAAAGAAATCGCATCCCGAGGGCAGTTCACCGAACAGGGTCGGGCGACGCACCCGCGACAAGCGTCCGTGACAAAGTAGTTGTTCTGCACACAGGCGCTGCAGCCTTCGTCGATAACCGTCAGGACCGGTTCGCTCGCGGCCGAGCGATCCAGAGCACGGCGCGCGTACTCCCGCAACGGAAGGGGATCGTCCGGCTCGTCCTCGATACCAATGCCAAGAATCGCCATCAGCCGGTAGGCGGTGATGGCGCGGTCCTTGTAGATGCAGCAGCGAATCGCCTCGCGTTTGCGTGGAAAGAGCACTCGCGGCAAGTCATCGATATCGCTCTCCAGGGTCCCGGCGAAGAGCAGCTTGAGCACCTTGGCCTGCAACTCCCGTCGAATGTAGGTCGCCCTGTTTTCCAGCACCAGCATCGCTCACCTCCGGTCGGCCAATCGCTCGACACACATCTCAATACGCCGCAACACCTTGTCCAGGGTCGCTTCAGCGAGCATCTGGCCTTCGATGATGACGAACGGAGGCTTGCCGTGCACTTCGTCCTTGCACAGCCCAATACAGGTGACACCCTTGATCTCCACGCGCTCGCGCAGGGGCTCGGCCAGCAGATCCTCAATGGTGATCAGATCGGCGGCGCCCATGATATGGCACGCCGTGCCCACACAGATTTGTACCTGCACCTTGGTGTTCATCGGTCCTTGGCCTCCCGACATCGCCGGTCCCTTCGTGGTTCAGCAATACTCAACGGTCACGTGCTTGCCCTGCTGATTCAACAGAAAGACAAGCTCGCGTATCAGGTTCTTGCGAATGGAGATATGCTTAGAGAACTCAGGGTTCTGATAGTATTCGTTGATGCTCTGGCCCACGATGAAATGGATTGTGTCAGCCGTGAGAATCTCGTGAGCCAACAGGATCGCCGCGTCCCGCTCCGAGGGCAACGCCGCGGCGTCGCAGTCGCATTCCTGAAGCAACTCCAGCATCTTCGACATGGTGATGATCCCCTCGGTGAGCAGGTCCACGCCGGAGAGCTGGCCGATCGGCGGGACATCGGGCGTCATTGACCGGATATCAACCTGAACCTCTTCGCCCATATGCTCGGCGACGATGTTCCCGGTGGTGCCCCCGCAGATGATGCGGCGGCCCTTCGATTCCAGAAAACGCTCGACAATCGCCCCTTCGCCGGCACGGTCCAGGGGCGGGCCGGTCAGAATCGTCAGTCGGTTCTGCTTGCGAGCGAGAACGCCGACGATCGACGCATCGTCACCCGGTCGCCCGGCGTAGAGGGCATGCGTCTCAGCCAGAACGTTGTGGGTCACCTCCCAGGCGCACTTGGGCTCGTCCTTGAGGCACAGCTCGACATGCTCGGCCACGTTGTCCCAGCCCCAGCCGAAATTCATCTTCACACCCAGACCGGCGTGCAAGACACCATCGCTGAGCAGACAGACGAAGTCGCCCTGCTCCAATTGGCCCTCCGAGACGGAGATGTCCCGCTCTCGAATGCGCGTCGTGCGTCGCTCGGCTGGGATCAACCGCCCCTGACGGAAGAACATCGCAGGCGGGCTGTCGAAATTGACAATCTTATACGTGTAGTCCCGGTGGAGAATCTCCATGACGGCGAAGGTCGAATAGGCGATCTTACGCCGCTTGCAGACAGGCAGCGTACCGATAACGGTCTCCACCACATCGGCCAACCCCACGTCGGCTTTCAGCATACGAATGATGATCTCCGTGGTCAACGTCGCCAGGATGCTCGCCTTGACGCCGCTGCCCAGCCCATCCGAGAGCACGATGATGGTCTTGTCTTCGGTCCGCGCGGTCTTGATCTGGTCGCCGCAGAGACTCTCCCCATACTTCTTGACCGCGAGATCCGAGATGTCTACAAATAGTTCGGTCATGATCGGCTCACATCACTTCTTCTCGAGCAATCCCACGAGTTTGAGCAGACTGACCTTGGTCTCGGCCGTCGTCTCACCCAGCAAACCGGCAATCTCTTGCGCCACCTTCATCTGCTCGTCCACGACCTTGTTCACTTCGTCAATGGTCTGCTGGCGAATGCGCTTCAACTCATTCTGCCGCTCCCACTCGGGCGTTAAATCGACCAGGATGCAGGCGATGATGTTCTGGGCGCGGATGGGGAAGACAACCTTTCGCGCATAGAGTGTATTGCTCAGGTAGGCTTTGCCCTCGTCGCGGACCACACGATTGATGTCCCACGCTTCGCGAAATTGCTCCGTCTGGCCCTGCATGACGGCGGCCAGGTCCTTGCCGAGTATCTCGTTGGCCTCGACGCGGAACATCCGGCAGAAGGCGGGATTGACCACCTTGATCCGCAACTCCGGATCGACCGCCACCAAGCCGTTCGGATCGTAATCCCACAGCAGTTCCCAAAGGCTCTTGTCATCAGAATGCATCCACTTGACTCCTTATCGCCGGCAAGATTTCTTCGACGAAGCGTGATTCGATGTTCTCCGGGCCGATGCGCAGAATCTGCTGATCGCCCAATTGCATAACGATGCCGTCGACGCAGGGCCCCAGGCAAAAGGCGCCCTTCAGCTCCACCTGGTCCTGCAACTCGTGCTCATCGATCAGACGCTCCAGGACAGGTAGGACCGCGCTGACCCCCTTCTGGTGACAGGCCGAGCCCATGCACACGCACAATTCGACTTTCTTCTTCATTACGATGCCCACCCCGGTTCTTATACCCCCTATGTCTGACCATGACGCCACACTGCAGGACTTGTACGATCTCAGTCATGGTTCGCGCCACGCATGGCGGCGAGCCTGCTCGAGAGGACCGCCAGACTGGCGGCCAGATCCATCCGCTCGACAATCACGCCCTCCGGTGCGGCGAGTTTCGTGGCCGTGAAATTCCAGATCGCCTTGATTCCCGCGTCGATCGCCAGGTTCGCCACCTCAATGGCGCTCTCATCCGGAACCGTCAGGACGGCGATGTGAACATGCAGCCGCTCGGCCAGATCCGCGAATTTCCCGATCGGCAGAATCTCCTTGCCGTGAACCGTGCGCCCAATCTTCCGATCGTCGTTGTCGAACAGCGCCACCACGTTCAGGCCGTGCTGGCGGAACCCATCATAACCGGCCAGGGCGGTCCCCAAGTGCCCCGCTCCGATGACAAATGCGTCCGTCGCGTTGTCCCAACCGAGAAACCGCTCGATAGCGTGGGTCAACTCCTTCACCGGGAATCCCAGCCGGGGCAATCCCGTTACCCCGACAGCCGCCAGATCCTTCCGCACCTGGATCGGCTCGAGGCCAAGTTGCCTGGCGATATCGGAACTGCTGACATGCAAACTATCGACCTCGGCCCGCTGCTGCAGAATCGACAGATACATCGGCAACCTGCGCACAGTCGGCAACGACACGCTTACTTGACGATCACTCTCCACAGCAACTCCCAATCAAGACCTGGACACTTCGTTATTACGATATCGATAATAATATACCCATTCTGAACCAAAACGCAAGGACATTTTCCGAGATTTCTTCAACCTTCGTAATGTCTCAATTACGCCCAATCAGGCGCCTGGGCGCGAGCGATCGCATCAGAGGCGTTCCGAGGTGGGGTTGACAGCGAGTGAAACCCCGAGAATGGAGGTGACTCGCCCGGCGAAGAGGAAGAAACGATGCGAAATCGATGTAAGGAGAACCAGACGGATGATCGGCCTGGAGAATCCGGGCAGGGATGCGTAACACCAACACGACTATTCGCGCGCAGATTAGAAGCACGGAAGGCTGAATGGACCTGCGTGCGGCAGGCCCATTACCGCCATCCCATCCCGAAACCGGGACATCCTAACCGCCATCCAGCTAGTTGCTAATGGCTTGCGCGTGGCTGTAGGACGTACTCGAACTACCCGGCGCCAGCGACTGGCCCTGAGTAATGGCCGTCGCAGTGGTGCCCGGGCCTGATGTAGCGGCGTAGGCCTCAGAACTGGATGAGGTGTTTCCCCACGTGCCACACCACCACCAGGGCCAACACGGATTGGGGCAGGGATCGGGCGTTGGGCACGGATTCGGCGTCGGACAAGGATTGGGGCACGGGTTCGGGCACGGATTGGGGCACAGGCCGGAACTCATCCAATGACAAATGCTCAGATTCGGACTTGAGTACACAATGCCAATGTGATAACCCCAACTCGTCGTGCTCAGACCGAGCACCAGGATCGTTAGCAACAGTGCATACCTCTTCATACTTAACCTCCTTGCAGAAACAGTGGTCTCTCGACCTTGATGGATCCGACTCCGACGGACCCTCACCTGTATGACCGCGACGTCCGGTGTCGCGGCGACCGGACGCAGACCAAGCTGCACAACCGGCACGACAGAGCGCAAGCACAAAGCTACCAAATGAACGAAAAGCCCTCAGAAATGACCCTCAGTCCGTGACCTCCCCAAGATCAACTATCAGGCTCCGTCCTGATTTCTTATAGTGGTACACCGATTGGGGGCGTTTGTCAAGTGAAAACTGGGAGATTCGAAGTCACCACCGATGCGTAGAAAAATCACCCTCCCCCGTGCCGGGGAAGAACCCTCCTTAACCGCAAAGCCCGGGTCGCGACCGGATACGAGGTCATGACCAGGACTCAGGATTCATCTGACTGTCAGAACCCCCGTGTACTGACCTCGCCCGACAACGATTCCGCGCCGGACAGACGAATGTCCCCACTAAGGATCCGGCGGGGATGGGGGATCCGGTTGGGACTGGTCGCAGCACACGGCCTGGAAGAAAGCCGACCCCATGGCACAAATCCGGGGCCTAAAGAGACAACAGGGGCCGCAGCACTGACAATTGATCCGGACGAGGACGATGTACATTCCGGGACAGAGCGGACCAACTGTGGCCGGTGCGTCCTTGATACAGGTGGCGGGGCCGCACATGCAGTTGTCACATGTGAAATCCCAGTCCACCATGATCAAGGCGCCTCGGATGCAGACACGCGGCGGGCCAGCTAGTTCGCAATCAAACGGCAGACAAGCGTTCGTAATGACTGTAATCTCTTCGCACGCCGGTACACACCGCGGTACGGTGACGCAGGCGAAGGGCCCCGCCCACGCGGCTGTGCTCATCGCGAGCACCACCAAGAGTAGCAATCCGTACTTCTTCATAGTAGTCACCTCCTTGTCAACTGACGTGTTCCCCCATTCCAATCGGCCCTTCCCCGACGGACCGTCTCCTCAACCATCCAATCACTCAATTCGGTTGCCCCCGGCTAAACCACCGCCGATCACCCCCAAAAATGCGCGCACTATGCCATGAGCAAAGGGAGATCCCTCTCGGGGATCGATGAGATGCCGTAATGGCGCGGAACATGGTGTGGGGAATCAATCGAAGCGTATCAAGGACCACGCTTCCATTCGACTCATCTCATTTGCCCATAGGATGCGCTCGGGGATTCCGATGGGCAATTGTGGCAACTACGTATTATCTGTCATCATTTATGATGACTGAGGCCGACTTCCTCAGGATTTGAGGGCATTAGCGTGGCGGGTCATTTCTCGATCAGGTCGAGAAGCTGAGCAGCCAACCCTGCGTCAAGGTCCTTGAGCACCTGATGCTCCTGGCGGGCCAGGTCGATATCTCCGACGCGGATGTAGGCGCGCCCCAGGTTGAATCGCGCCTGGGCAAGCCCCTGGTCCGTCGTAACGGCGCCTTTGAGTTGTTCAACTGTCTTGGTGCCGATCCCGGCGTCGAGACGAGCCTGGCCCGACATGACCTGCACGTCGCTTATCTGTGGATCCAACTTCTTGGCCTCTTGAAACGCTTGCATGGCCTCTTCATAGCGTCCGAGATTGGAGAACGCCAGCCCGAGAGACAGGTAGGCGGGCGCCAAGTCCGGCTTGACCTTGACTGCCTGTTGATAGGACTGGGCCGCCTCGTCGTATCGCCCCGCCTGGGCGTGGATCTGACCGACCCCCAGAAGCGCTTGATAGCAGTTGGGATCCAAGGCCAGCGCCGCGTCGAACGAAACCATGGCCTCCCCGGAACGGCTGACGTTCCGATAGGCCTCACCGAGAAGAACATGGGCATATGGATCGTTCGGGTCGACGCTAACAAGCTTCTCGCAGACATCAACCGCATCTTCCGTCCGCCCGGCGGTGCTGTAGTGCTCATTGAGATACGTATAGGTATCGGCTTGATCCGGACAGATCGTCGCCACGCAGCCAATCACGCCGGCCCGAACGGCATCCAGTTTGATGAATTCCATCTTGATGAGCCAGAATGCCAGCAGCAGAACAATGGCGATCCCGCCAAGAATCACCGTGCGACGTTGTTCTCGGCCCGTAGGCACGCGACGGGGAACGGGATCCGGCTCGGTCGGTTCTTCTCTTGGAGTAACGAATTGTCCTCTGGGTCGGTCGAACATCAGGGTCGCACCGTATCCTAGTCAACAACGCAATAACAGCCCCAGCCCCGACTTCTGCGAAGGGGCAATAACTTGGTATCCATGGAAAGAATACGAAGTGCTCGGCACGGTTCAAAACGCGGCGAGAGATTCTGTCTCGAGATCAGCAAGACAGCCCCCCCTTCTCATGTCTGAGAAAGGGCGCTTTGCCCCGCTATGGCGCGTAGGCATACCAAGCAATCCCCTCATACGCCCAAGCGTGGGAATACTCAGCAATCAGCTTGTCTCTCTCCCGTTCGCTGATGGTGTAGAAATGGTAGCCAAGGGCGTCCGACCAGAAGCGATGGACGGGAACTGCCTCGGCCGGCTGGCTCCCCTCAGGGTGGGCGTAAAAGGCCGGCCCCTCGTAAGTCCAGACATCGCTGTACATAGTCTCGAGTTTCTCCCGCTCGGCCTCGACAATCGTGTAGAAATACACACCCAGCGTGTCCGACCAGAATCGATGAACGGGCCGACAGGAGGGATCCTGGTCGTTCATGAGGGCGAAGTAGACTACACCTTCGAATTCAAACACGTCCCCGGCCTCGGCGATGATCTGATCCTTCTCCCGTTCAGAGAACGTAAAGAGGTGCTTACCCCGCGTACCCGACCAGAATCGATAGACCGGCGCCAGGAACGGCTCCGGAACAAGATAGTCGGCACAATCGCTGCCTCGCCCGCCCCAGGTGTAGGGGGCGACGCATTCATACTCATAGCCGGTATAGCAGTGACTTGTCTGGGCGTTGAAGCAGGCGCCCATCGCCGGGTCCTTGGGCAGACTGCTGTGACCAGCGCCTCGATAGACATAGGCATTGTATCCGCGGACATCCACAGAGATCCATTCGGGATTGTAGTGCGGAATTGTATGCTGCTTAATCGGCTCAACCGTGCCGATGAACCAATTCTCGATGCACTGGAGCGTCTTGCTCTGCATGTATCGGCTTTCGGCCCCCTCGGTCACGACGTCGCAGGGCAGCGGCGGTCGCCGTTTTCCCAATTGCGACCATTCGGGGGTCGTCCAGTTGAACCGCACCTCCACCTGCGTCCGCAGATTGGCATTCACCGCCTTGATGTAGACGGCATAATCGAGATGCCCCTTGCGATTGGCGTCATACGGGCCGTTGTAGAACCACTGCCTCCACCAGCCATCCTCGTCCACCTGAGGATAGTTATACCAGGTTCCGCCGGCATAGCCGTGCCCGTCTCCGAGCATGTAGACGCCCTGCTCATCGAGGGCGATCCGATACCAGATACCTGGGAAATGGTTGGGGTCTTCGATGTCATTCTGCGCCAACGCCGTCGAGCCGAACAGGACGACGACCCCAAGCAAGCATACGATAAACGTCGTTGCCTGTCTCTTCATAACCCACCCTCAGAACAAGGTTCCCACGTCATCAAAGAAACGCGTCATCGCAGCGAGACAACGGGCCAAGGCCCACATCGTGCACTGCATCCATCCGTGGAAAACTTGGGTATGCCTCCTCCTGGAGGTCGGGGAGCTTTCGTCACCACCCCACTGCGTCGATCCGTCTAGTCCCATAGTATAGTCAGTCAGGCCGCCCAATGCAAGGATCCGGAAGACTTTTTGACCGCCAGGGAACCGTCGCTCGGCCGCCGGAGACCTCAGGGCCTCCAGCCTCGAAACCAGCGGGATGCCCCCCGCAAGCCGTCCTGAAAGCTATTTAACGACGTGAATTGGAGAAATACGGGCCCAGAATGGAGTGGCCGCGTTTCTTGGCCTTCTTGTCAGAGCTCTTCGGACGCGACCAGAAGCGGTAGCAGCCCAGCTGTTGTGTTTTCAGGTCGGACTTCTGGGGAGAACTCATGTACCCACCTCTCTAGACTCTCGTTTCGACTTCCAAGGACACATCAGACCGCACAGACCTTGCTAATCTCATCCGTCTGCCGGATAATAGCGATTTCGTTCGAATGGCTCTCGAACCCCTCACAGGCATCCTCCTCTTCGGCCCGACGGTAGTCATCCCAGATGATGTCGGCGTACCTGTGAATCTCGAAAAACGGACGGACGGTGTTGATCATGGGGGACTCGACCATCTCGTGGATGTCATCCAGTCGCTCTCTGATCTCTCGGAGAGCATCCGTGATCTCCATATCGCTGAAGGCGCCCAGCGCCACCCTGACATCCTCGTAGTACACCCGGCTGACGCCGCTCTTGGCCTGCTCGGCCACCCACATGCAAAGCTGCCTTTCCCGGCCGGTCAAATCGAGGGCGAACCAACTGTCTGTCCATTTACTCATCTGCGTTGTCTCCATTCATTTGAACCATTGCGGCTGCCTGCCACTGTCCGATCTTCGGCCGGAAAGGAGGGGGTCTTGAGGAGGGATGCACGTCGATTGGGGAAGCGCCAATACCATCGAAGACTCGGATGGACAAGCTGGCGCGCCGCAGTTCAGCGGCAATGGGGATCGAGCACGCACGAAAGGTGGAAGAGACCCCTGTCAAGGGCCTTACCGGACGGGATACCGAAGGGCGCAACGCTCCCGGGACGATCCGCCCAGAAATCTCACAACAGGGTCCGACGATCGAAACGCGGCGCAGCTATCGGACCAAGACGCCTTCCGTTTTCATCGGTGTGCCCGGTAGGCTGTCATGTCGCATCGCTTCGTATCGTTCTCGCTGATGAACAGGGATGCGCGCCGGGCCCGTCACGCCTAACCGGACCTTGCCGTCCCCGATATCGACGATTGTGATCTCGATTTCATTGCCGATCATGATACTCTGGCCGCGTTTCCGGGATAGAATCAACATACCCACCCTCCTGTCTCAAGGAGTCCACCACCTTTCCAACCACTTGCCAATCTCCAGGCGCGGCCCGGTCGGAGTATAGGCGCACGGCCGGCACCGAATGGAGACCATTTGAAACACACCAGAGTGTATTGTGCGCGCCTGGACCGCTCGTGTCCATTGGGGGAACTACGTAATTGTCCGCCAAACCGTCAGACTACGGCCGCACCTCGACGGGTCTGGGTACGCCCTCGCGCAGGCACGCGAATATGCACAGTACCAGTTCAACACGATCGTTCAGGTCGAACTTCTGAAACAATCGCCCCATGTGCGTACGCACCGTCGGCACAGAGATATCCAGCGCCCGAGCGATTTGCTTATCAGACTCCCCGCGTAGGAGATGCTTGATTATCTCCGTCTGCCGCGGGGACAGTGCGAGATCATTCACGAGCCGCGTCCACTCCTCATGGGACAACGACGGCCGATGCGTGGTTACCGCCATAATGCCTCCTCCTAAGGCTGGGAGCAACCAGTAGAAAGCGCCCATCCATACGCGAGCCTCCTCCTGCTGGACTTCCTTTATCACCTAGCTTGCGCATATTGTAGACCATCACCCACGGAACGCAAGCGAAAAACACGCACCTTTCCGACAAAAACAAGACGCCGATTCCGCTGAATCAGTCAGATCAAATCTCCGCCCAGGAACCAGGTACGGGAACGGGATAACAGCCGTTCTTGTCGGCCTGAACCGGTGCATCGCTGTCATAGTCAAGATCCCCTGCATCAGGGTAGAACCGGAAATCGGAAGCCAGCATCTCATCCCAGGTAATGATCCGACCCATGTGGATCGCGGCCCGGCCCATAATGGACGCAAGATTCGTATAGGCCGCTCGTTCGGCCTCGTTGTGTCGCCGATCCTGGCGAATCGCGCCGAGCAGTTCATCCCACTCGAGTTGATAGGGACTGACCTTCTCGCGCGAAGGTCGCCACGCGACGTTGTCTTTGACGCAACGCTGATCCTTGTAGATATGCACGGTGGGTGCGTGGACGTTGCCCGAGAACTGGCCCGCACATTTGGTCCCATGCACGAACGTCGAGAAATCGTTGTGGCACTTGCTCTGCGAACGACTGTTCACCAGGGCCTTGGTCCCATCAGGGAACGTATATTCGATCGCATAGGTGTGCAGATTCTGACTGCAATCGGTACTGCCCGGCTCGCGACCGCCCAGCCCCTCGGCCGAGACGGGCCAGGCGTCCTTGATCCAGCAGCACTCGTCCACCTGGTGGATCATCATCTCGATAAACCAGGCCGAAGAGGTCCAAATGAAGAAGTAGGGACGCCGCAGTTGCCAGAGCAGTTCACTCTCGCCGCCTTTGAAGGGCCCCAGTCGAGCGCCGCCTCCCATGCGATAAGCGCGAATCATCTGGATCTGCCCCATCGCACCCTCACGTATCTTGCCGATCATCGCCTGTCGCGACGTCGAATGGCGACACATCAATCCGCACCCGATCTTGAGGTTCTTGCGCTTGGCCTCCTCGCCGATTCGCAGGATATCCCGCGTCCCTCCTGGATCCGGGGCGAACGATTTCTCCATGAAGACGTTGATCCCCTTCTTCACGGCGTACGCGACATGCGTCGGACGGAAGGCCGAGTGGGTCGCCTGGATCATCACGTCACCGGGACGCAAATAGTCAATCGCCTTGCGGTACGCGTCGAATCCGAGGAAACGCCGATCCGGCGGCACATCAACCTGGTCGCCGAATTTCTTCGTCAGCGCCTCATAGGAGCGTTTCTGCTTGTCCTCGAAAACGTCCGCCATCGCAACGAGTTGGGTCGGCCCGGTCTTGGACGACAGCGCATTGGCCGCCGCCCCGCTGCCCCGCCCCCCGCATCCAACGAGCGCCAGCCGTATCGTATTGTCCTCGCCCGCGTAGAGGCGTGACAGAGCCGTGGTGGAAAGGACCGAAGCCGCAGCCACCTGCGTACCCTTTGTGAGAAACTCACGCCGCGACGTCTCCCTCGATCCCTTGGCGGCGACGTCCCCCGCTGTCCGATTACTCATGACCGTTCCTTTCAATGTGGCATTGCACGTTAATATCTGTCATTGTTAGTCCGGCGCCGAAAGGTCTGCGCAGACCAGTTCCTCGTCGTTTCGCACGTAGACACAGCGTCCGGCGAAAGCCGGTGGCGCCCAGCAGACGCCCTCCCGCTGGTTCAATTGCCCTGTGGTTGGCTCAATCAGCCGGGCCCGGCTGATCTCTTCGTACCCGGCCGGTGAGAGTCGGGCGATGATCAGCTCGCCTCGCTCGTTGAACACCCATACCTTCTGGCCGTGGCGCACCAGATGAGCGGTTGCCCATCTGGCCTTCGGGACAACGTCCAGACTCTCCCACACGCGATCTCCCGTCGCAAGATCGAGACAGCGCAATTCGCCATAGCTGTCGATACCGTATATGTGCCGGTCGGTGAGGATGGCGGTAGAGATGCAGCAATGCAGGCTGTCTGTCCTCCGCTCGTTGGGGCCGCGTCTCTGCCATAGGGATTCAGCTCGGAGAGCATCGGGAGCAACTCTCAGCACGAGGGAACCGTCGAAGAACCCACTGAGAAACAGATGCCCATCCTCGAACACAGGACTGGCGATGTTGTGGACCATCTTGGCCGGGGCGAACGGATGCTCCCAGAGCGGGGCGCCGTCGCCCGGGTCCAGGCCGACGACCCTCCTTCCCGTCCAGGCGATCAACACCCGCCGACCCGCCTGGTCGATCACGATCGGCGCCGAATACCCGATCGGGTCATCGAGCGCCTTCCACCGCTCGGTGCCCGTGACTTTGTTGAAGGCAACGACGCAAGCGTTGCGCCCGCCAACCATGACGATGACATGCCCGGCCTCGACCAATGGCGCAGCCGCCATCCCCCACTCGGGCATCCTGATTCGATACGACGTCCTGAGATCGTTCTTCCACAGAATCTCCCCGGTCGCCGCGTCGAGACAGTGGAAATGCCCCATCGTTCCAAGCGCATAGGCCCGGCCGCTGTCGAGCGTCACCGCCGCACGGGGGCCATTGCGATGGGAAACACCCTCGTATTTGCAGGAGTAGGCATGCGACCAGATCGGCCGTCCGTCGGACGCGGCAACACAGTGGACCCGTTCAACCGGTTCTGGAGACGTCACCCGATCGGTGACATACACGCGCCCGGCCGCAACGGTGGGCCCGCTGTAGCCGTTGGCAATCGAGGTTCGCCACCTGGCCGGGAGTTCGGAGGCGTTGAATTGAGTCAAAACGCCCTGCTCGTACCACCGACCGTCCCCGGTCGGCCCGCGCCAATGGGGCCAGTCATCCCCCGCCGCCGGAGTCGATACGTGCAAGAGCAATGCCAGGAGCCAGACGAACGTTTTGCGGACCATCGTATGACCTCTCTTCGCAAACCTCGGGGCCAACAGGACACATCGCCTTGACGCCCATGGTATCGGTCCCAGCGGACCCGGACAACGGAAAAAGCCGCCGACCCCCACGCCCGCATCCGGCACACCGGTGAACCCCCTCGCACCACCGTCGTACGAAGAGACTGTACGTCGACAGCACAAGCCGTTTGAACGCTTTTCGGAAAGGGATCGCCATGAGAGCGAAGAGTTATTGGATGGGGTTGGCAGCCGTGTTGGTCGTGGGCATGATCGTTGGGCAGGCGTGGGTCAGGGCCGATCATCCGAAACCCGTCGCTGACGGAGACAGGCTGGCGGTCGTGTGGACCAGCGGGGATGCTGACGTCGCCCACAAGATGTGTCTGATGTACACGCACGCCGCCAAAACGGCCAAGTGGTTCGACGACGTCACGCTGATCATCTGGGGTCCGTCCTCCCGATTGCTCGCGGGCGACAAGGAACTTCAGGCCAAGATCAAAAGCATGATGGAAAGCGGCGTCAAGGTGCAGGCCTGCATCGTCTGCGCCAACATGTACGGCGTCACCGACGATCTGCGGGCCATGGACATCGAGGTCAAGGGGATGGGCAGGCCCCTCTCGGACCTGCTCAAGACCGGCTGGAAGGTGCTCACCTTCTAGGCCCGGACGACGCGAGCCAACCGAGTCGTCTGCCCCTCATACGAGAAGAACTCTAAGCGTCGCCTCCCTCGGCAGCGTTCTGCGCCCTTGCCTTGGCTTCCGAGAGGTCCTTGAACAACGAGCGAATGTTGAAGAACCCGCCGATCGTCGTGACAATCGAAAGGCACGCGAAGGCACCCAGACTCAGAAAGAAGAAGAACGACCAGAACTTGACCCAATCCATGTTATGCCTCCTCACGCTCGGCGTGATAGTTGTTCTGCCCCTTGTCCGGGAACAGCAGTGAGCCGACCACCATGAGCACGACGGCCAACACCAACACCGTCAACCCAACAATGGCGCTGGAGATCGTTTCCTCAGGTTCGACGCCCAGGATCCGTTTGAAAGGAGCCAACAGGCCGGCGCACCGGTTCTGCACGGGCGTTAGTCCCAGGATCGACAGGAAGGCGGTGAACAGCGCCAGGTAGGCCCCGACTCGGCTGGCGCGTTTCCAATACAGCCCGAAAGCCAGAAGCGAGAAACCACCGATGAAGTAGATCGATCCGGAGATCGCCATGTAGTCCCAGAGATCCTGGCCCAGCGGATACCACAATCCCCAAACGAGAATGAAGATTCCAATGGCCACGATGAAGATGCGGGTCAGCAGCAGGCGATTCTTGGAAGACAACCCCTCCTTGAACCAGGGCGCCACGACGTCCTGGGTAAGGACCGAACTCCAGCACAGGAGATAGCTGTCGTGGGTGGACATGAACGCCGCCAACATGCCGGCCGAGATGATGCCGATCAGGCCAGTGGGCAGCACGCGACTGAGGAAGATCGGCATGGCCAGCAGCGACAGATCCGACTCAGCCTCAGCGGCCCCGCCCGGGAAGAACACCTCGCGTAGGGCGGCGGTCTTGTAGATGAAGACAAACGCCGCGATGCCAAAGAAGTACGGGATCAGAAAGCGAATCAGGAAGCCGATTGAGGAGAGCATATAGATCCGCTTGACAATGCCTGTGCTCTTGGCGGAACAGGCCCGAATCACGGCCGTCTGCCAGATCGCGCAGCTGACCAGACCCAGGAAGAACATCCACACGACATAGCTCAGGCCGAACCCCCCCTCTTGGAATGGATTGAAACCAGCCATGCCTTTGCCCGCCTCGACCGTCTCGACGATATCGGACCAACCCAGGTGGTTGATCGCAATGATGCTGGCGACGATCAGACTGACCGAGAGAACGACGAACTGGATGTAGTCTAGAACAGCCACCGAGACCATACCGCCGAGCGTCGTGTAGAGCAGGACCATACAAAGCAGCACGGTCATAATGATGTTCAAATGCGTCTGCGAACTCATCCCGGTGACACCGAACATGAACATGGCGCCGGCCTTGAGGAACATGCCCATGTTCAGAATGCCCGACAGCGCCAGGATGATGCCGCCCAGGATGCGGACATCCTTGCCGAACCGCTTCTCGTAGAACTCCGGGATGGTCATCACTTTCAATCGGCGAAGCGGCACGACGATGAAGCCGGAGATGCCGACCAGGAACGTGACGATCGCCGCGGCGAAGGCAATATGGAAGGCGGCGAAACCTCCCGTGAAGCCCTTCTGGGCCGAGTACATCACGGTGATCAACCCCATCTCCGTGCCGATCATCGTGGCGATCGCCAGGAAGGTCTTCAGGCCGCGGCCGGCGACCATGAAGTCGGTGGCGCTGGCGATGTACTTGCGGATATAGACCCCGATGCTAACGATCGCGATCAGATACCCGACGACGATGCACCAATCCAGAACACCGAAGTTCGTTTTGAATCCGAGGTCGGCAAAGTTAATGTCCATGGCTTCTCCCGCCCATTGAGCCCGAAGAGTTCTCTTTGCTACAGTTCCACCGATTGCCCTGACGAGACCGACTGCTTCTCGGCCAACACCAGGCGGAGCGAATCGACCGACTGAGCCGGCGTGATGATCTCGGGGACGCTCGCACCCGCGACAGCCTTGGCGAAGTGTGCTATCTCGTTGGAATAGCCGTCACCCGAAGCGATCTCGGGCGTGAAGGGGTCGCCTTCAGCCGGCGCGACCTTGAACGCCGGATCACGCGTGCAGTCGTAGGTAATCGTCGCCTTCTCCAGCACGAGGTTGAAGCTCATCTCGAAGCCGAACCCGGGCGTCATCGACCAACCGCCCTCGGCCGTCACGACACAATCATCATCATAGATATACTGGGTCACGATGTGATCGAACTCCTTGGCTGCCGGGCCGCCCGCGGCGCGGCTGAAAACCGCTTTAGGCATTCCGAAAACGTATTGCACGAAGTCCGAATCGTGGATATGCAGATCGAGGGCGGCCGAACCGCTCTTGGTTGCGTCCATCAGCCAGTTGTCCCACGACCAGGTGGGGGTCAGGCTCAAACGCTGGAAGGTCGCGGCCAACACCTTACCGTACTGACCCGAATCGATGATCTCCTTGGTCTTGGCGTATTCGGGCCAGAAGCGGATGCAATGGCCCGTCTGCAGGAGCTTGCCGCTCTGCTGGGCAGCGCCGGTAATCGCTTCAGCGTCCGCGACAGTCATCGCCAGGGGCTTCTCGCACAAAACGTTGACCCCGGCACTGAGCGCCTTGACCGCGTAGTCCTTATGCATATAAGTCGGCAAGGTCACGGACAGCGCATCGAGGTTCGCCTCGCCCAGCATCTTGTCGAAATCGTCGTAAAGTCCGATGCCGGTGAAATCCAGCGGCGCCTCGGCGCCTTCGATATTTCCCGCCGTGCCCCCGGTGTCCTCGAACTTGGCCCTGTCCGTATCGCAGATCGCCACGACCTGCGCACCGTCCAGCGCCTGGTAGCACCGAAAGTGCATCTTGCCCATGAAGCCCAGGCCGACTATGCCCACTCTGATCATCTACCTGTTCCTTTCGGTTTGGGATGGTCTACTTGAAAATCTTCTTCATCGCCGCAGCGGTCTTCTCCGGCCGGCCCGGCTGATAAGGCAACATCTCAGCGGTAACGTAACCATTGTACCCGACTGCTTTCAGCGCGGCCTTGACCGCCTTGAAATCGACATCCCCTTCGAGCATGTCGACGAACCCTTCGGCGGTGCCCACGGATTTCTTGAAGTCCTTGACGTGGACGCGAACGATCCGCTCGCCCAGGATCCTGATCCAGTGCTCGGGGTAGCCGGTCAGCAGGACATTGCCCGCGTCGAAATAGGCCCCGATAGCCTTTGAGCCGAACCCGTCGATGAAATCGCGCATCTCCAGGGGACTCAGCAGGAACTTGTTCCAGACGTTCTCGATCCCTACAGTGACGCCGAGATGCTCGGCGGTGGGGACGAGCTGCGCGACAGCCTCTTTCGCCCGCTCGTAGCAGACGTCGTAGGGCACAACCGGGCTGTCCTCCAGGAAGAAGACATCGACAGCGCCCGGAACGAACAGATACGCATCAGTCCCGAGCCATTTCGTGACCTGCAGCGCCCTCTTCGTGAAATCGACGATCATGGCGCGAACGTTCGGATCGTCGTCGGTCGGCGAACAACCCCAACTCTGACCACTGGCGACGCTGGAAATCTCGATCCCCAATTCACTCGCCTTGCTGACAATCTGCTCGCACTCGGCCTGCGTGGTCTCGTGCGTCAACACCCCCTGGCTGCCAATGCACAACTCGATCGCATCGAAGCCCAACGCCTTGGCCTGGGCCATGGCGCCCACAACGGGCAACGTCGCTTCGAGTCCCCCTTCAAACATCCAGTAACTGGCGCTGATCTTCATCGGCTGATATCCTTTCCGCAAGAACGCCGGGCTCCTTCGCCGTGCGCCGGGTGCTCGCTGTTACATAGGGTCATGACAAGCCAAGGGCTTTGATGGTACGCGCAGAGCACCCCCGACGCAAGGAGTATTGCCTCCAGACTGGGGCACTTTCGCCGCGCTGAGCCCTGGCAAAACGCCCCGACACCACCTCAGCCAAGACGAGGTGAGTCAAACTGGGGAATCTTCATCGACTCTCCTCCACGCAGCGCCGACTCATGCGCCACCACGCCGGGGACGGTGTAGGCCAGCGCCTCGTGGATATCGATCGTGGGCCGACGGTCGTGCGTCAGCGCATCGACGAACTCATGCGTCAGGAAGGTGTGCGAGCCGTGATGACCACTGTTGTGCCGCAGAGGTTCGGGCAGCATATCCGTCTTCCACCACTCGGGCTGCTCGTACCGCTCCATCCCGGGCAGATCGCGAACGAAACCCGCGTCGTCTTTCTCCTTGCGTCCAGCCGCCGAGCGGACAATCGTAGGGCCCACTCCTCGGGGATCACCGCAGTAGAAGCTCATCTTGTCGCCGATCCATTGGGCCCGCTCGCAGCCGCGATGGGCGCCTTTCCACCAGACATTGACTCGAAACGCGTGCCCCCGATCCGTTTTGAACATCGCCGATTCATTCCAGAACGGATTCTTGTAGACGTTGTCTTTGCAGATCGGATCGTCGTCACCCCAGCCCAGGCAAGTCACTTCGGTCAGCCGCTCGCCTGTGATGCCGGTCAGGAAGGCGGTGCAATGGGTCGGGTAGTGCATCGGCGCCATGCCGTGACGCCAAGTGCGGCGACCGTTCTCGAAGTACAGCGTCTCCAGGCCCGCATGCTGGTACTCGGCTTCACAGTAGTAGATGTCGCCGAACTTGCCCTGTTGATGGAACTTCCGGGCCGAGATCGTGGGCTGCTGATAGTAACTCGTCTCAGCCATCATATAGGTCAGGCCGTACTTCTTAACGGCGTCGAACAGCCGTTGAGCCTCCTCAATGCCCCCTCCCATGCACGCCGGCACCGCCGAGATGGCGTGCTTGCCGTGCTTCATCGCCTCGATCACGTGCTTGACGTGGTTGGGCCCCTCGGTGAAGACCCCCACCGCATCGATTTTCTTGTCTTTGACCAGTTCCTCGAGCGATTCGTACGACTTGTTGCACCGATACGTCTTCATCAAACGCTCGCGCCGCTCAGGACGCAGGTCGCTGACCGCCTCGACAACGCAATCGGGGTGCTCGTGCCACTGGAACGAACAGCCGAATCGGCCCCCGACGACACCGATCCGAATCTTCTTCGGGGCTGTTTCGACCGCCAGCGCCGATTGCGACGCCAGCGTTACACCCGTCACGGCTGCTCCCGCTTGCTTGATGAATGCTCGCCGAGAGGAATGATCTGTCGCTTGCGTGCTCTCAGTCGTACCCATGACATACTCCCCTTCTTTCAGCCAGGTTCCATTTCCTCTATCAGGGTGACACACGCCAACAGTATACCGTCTTGGTTGGTGGATGCGAATGATAAGGACCGATCGCCCTGCAGAGACGATTGCGACCTCGAATCGAAACCACTATAATACGCGGCGAGCACTGGCACTAACGTCAGATAAGGAGACGTTCATGCGAAGCAAGAGAATTCAGAGGCGCGAACTGCTCAAGCTAACCGGATTCGGTGTCGCCGCCCTGCTGTCCCCGGCCCGGCCCGGCCGCGCGCAGCAAGAGCCATCCGCGAATCGCCCCAATCTCCTGTTCGTGTTCGCCGACCAATGGCGCGCTCAGGCGACGGGCTATGCTGGCGATCCGAACGCACGCACGCCCCATCTGGACCGCTTGGCCGCCGAGAGTGTTGACTTCCGGACCGCCGTCTCGGGTTGCCCGGTCTGCTGCCCCCATCGGGCAAGCCTGCTGACCGGCCAGTATCCTCTGACGCACGGCGTCTTCCTCAACGATGCGCGGCTGGGAACCAAGGCGGTCTCCATCGCCCAGGCCTACCGCGACGCCGGCTACCATACCGGCTACATCGGCAAGTGGCACCTGGACGGCGATCGCCGCACCGCCTTCATCCCGCGCGAGCGACGCCAGGGATTCCAGTTCTGGAAGGCCCTGGGCTGCACCCACAACTACAACAATTCGTACTACTACGCCGACGAAGACGTGAAGCTCAAATGGGAAGGCTATGACGCAATCGCCCAGACGCGCGAGGCGCAGCGGTACCTCCGTCAACACGCCGAAGGCCACCCCTTCGCGCTGTTCCTCTCCTGGGGACCGCCGCACGCGCCGTATCAGACGGCTCCCGCGAAGTACCGGGCCATGTACAAGCCTGAGGACGTCGTCCTGCGCCCCAACGTGCCGGAGAAGGACAAGGCCCAGGCGCGAAAGGCGTTGGCCGGCTACTACGCCCACATCGCGGCGCTGGACGATTGTATCGCCGAGTTGCGCCAGACGCTCGACGAGACGGGGCTTGCGAAGAACACCATCGTCGTCTTCACGTCCGACCACGGCGACATGCTCTGGTCCCAAGGGGGGCAGAAGAAGCAGCAGCCCTGGGACGAATCGATCCGCGTACCCTTCCTGCTGCGCTATCCCGCTCGGCTGGGCGCCGAAGGACGCGTTATCGACATGCCGATCAACACGCCGGACATCATGCCCACCCTGCTGGGACTCTGTGACATCGAGATCCCCGACAGCGTTGAGGGGGCGGACTTCTCCGACATGCTCCTCGGCAAAGAGGAACCTCAGGACCAGGCCGCTTTGATCAGTTGCCCGGCACCATTCGGCCAATGGCAACGCAAACGAGGGGGGCGCGAGTATCGAGGCGTGCGGACGGCGCGATACACGTACACCCGCGACCTGAACGGCCCCTGGCTGCTCTATGACAACATCAAGGATCCGTACCAACTCAACAATCTGTGCAACCAGCCTGAATACGCGGCGATCCAGCGAGAGTTGGATAACGCGCTGAAAGAGAAGCTGGCGCAGACGTGCGACGACTTCCATCCGGCGTCCAAGTACATCGCCCGATGGGGTTACAAAGTGAACGCGTCGGGTACGATTGGGTACACCAACTGAGGCGCCGCCAGAGGCTTACAGCTTCGCGGCGATGTCGGCCTCCAGTTCGGCTAGAATCGTCTGGAGACACCGATCCAAAGCCGCAACGAGGCTGGTGGGACTCGATTCATCAATACCGCTCTTCGCCCGGTACGTCTTCTTGAAGAGAAGCATGGGATCGCGGCTGCCCCGCACTTTGAGGAAGAAGACGCGGATTTCCGCCACCGCTTGCCGCGCCGACTCGTCGCGCAAATCGCCATACAGCGCGGTGACATTGGCTTCCAGGGCGAAGGTCGGCTCGACATAACTGCCCGGATCGGCTACACGCTCGAAGAGGTTCGTCTGAGCCAGCCAGTTGCGAGTCGCCTCCCGGATCATCGCGACGGGCGTAACCAGGAACTCGTTGTGGAAATCGCTCTCGTACTGGGACTCATCCGTGCGATAGACCAGCCCTTTGCTGCTGAAAGCCGCGTCGATCGTGAAGTGCCGCACTTCGAGAACCGCGTCGGGTTCACCCGCCACAGCCCCCTTCTCACGTGCGGGATCGAGGAGGTACCGCGTCTTCTCGTAGCTCGCACCGCCCCGGCAACCGGAGAAGATCAGTGTCACCAGAGTCAGACTAACACATATGTATACACCTTTGCTCATTTCAGCGCCTCCGAGCGTTTCGGCGGGGAACCGGTCAGCAACTCCGCCGGGTTCTGTTTGAGGGTCTCCGTCAGATCTCTCAAGTTCTCGGAAATCAGCAGGATATTGGCCAGAATCCTATCGACCTGAGGGCGCTCCGACGCGACCAGTCGGTCGATGCGGGCCAGCGCCTGATTGAGACGCCCGATCGCCTCCGGGATACTGCTCTGCCAGGCCTCCGTCTCCGGATCGGCCAGGAGATAGAGCAATTTCTGATTGGTTTGGCGCGTCTCGGCCAGCAGGCCCTGAGCCTCTGTGCTAATCGCCGGGACATTGGCGTCGATGATCGCTTGGTCCGCCGAAGCCAGCACCTTGCGAACGCCGAGGCTGATTTCTTCGGCCTGCAATTCCTCGAGCTTGGTCTCCAACTCCGTCATCGCGCCGCGGAACGCCTCGCTGATCTCCGCGATCTGGGCGTCCGCCACCGCCTTGTCCAGCGAGACGAACAGGTTCTCCATCGATTTGACCAGACCCTCGACATCCAATTCCTCGAGCCGATAGAACACCTTGTCGACCGAGTCCTTCAGCGTCGTCAGCTCACTCGGCACGGAGGGGACATGGGAGTGCTCCGTCTTCCAGGTGATCTCCATGGGTGGATATCGACGGGTGTCGACATAGGTCCCTTCCAGGAAGGCCTGGCCCGTGATGATATTCGAGGAGAGACGCACCCGCAAACCGTAGGAGATGGCGTTCTTCAGACGCGCCACGCTGCCCTGAGCGGGTAGTTCGGCCAGGTGCTGCGTCGAAACGGCAAAGACCACGCGTACGTACCGTTCGGCCTCACTCATACTGTTCGCATCCACCGGCGTATCCAATACGTCGCTGGCAAAGCCGATCTGTGTGACCTGACCGATCCGGACGCCGCGCAGTTCTACCGGCGAGCCAATCGTCAACCCACTAACCGACTCGTCAAAGTACGTCTCAAAGAGGACTTCCTCGCGTCCAAACATTCCGGCCCCCAGCGTTACCACCGCGGCGGTGATCAGCGCCACCGCGGCGATTACGAAGAGCCCCACCTTGAAATAGTTCGCCTTCATCGTCTTTCGTCCACCTAGATTGAGGATCTCTCCTCAGCTTCCGTGCTTCGCGCCTTCTCGGCCTGACGCGCGAAGAACTGTCGCACAACGGGATGCTCGTTATGGTCCCGCAGGTCCGCGGGCGTACCCGTCGCGATGATCCCCTTGCTCTCCTTATCCAGCATGATCACGCGATCGGCTACGGCGTAGATACTGGGCAGCTCATGCGTGACGATCACAAACGTGATCTTCAGGATGCGCGACAGCTTGAGGACCAGTGCGTCCAACTGAGCCGAGGTAATCGGATCGAGCCCCGCCGAGGGTTCATCGAGGAACAGAATCATCGGATCGATCGCCATCGCCCGCGCGATCGCGGCGCGTTTGCGCATCCCGCCGCTCAATTCGGAGGGCATCTTGTACTCGGTCCCTTCCAGCCCCACGACCTTGAGCTTCATCCGCGCGATCTGTTTCATCGCCTCGGGGGGGAGCTTCGTGAATTCCGAGAGCACAAGCTGGATGTTCTCGAGGAGGTTCATTGAGCCGAACAGAGCCCCCTGCTGATACATCACGCCGATCTTCTTGAGGATCGTCAAGCGATCGTCCCTATCGGCCGTGATGATATCCATGCCATCGATCAGGACACGGCCCTGAACGGGTTGGTGTAAGCCGATCATATGCTTGAGCAGCGTGCTCTTGCCGCACCCCGAGCCCCCCAGGATCACGAAGACCTCCCCCGGCCGGACCTCGAAACTCACGTCGCGCAGGACCGTGAAGTCGCCGTATGCGACCGTGAGGTCCTCGACAGAGATAACCGGTTCTCGTTGGCGTTCGGTCGTCATATCTCAGAAGCCCAGGAAGTAATAGACGACTGCGAATACACCGTCGGCGACAACGATCGCCACGATGCTGGCCACCACGGCCCGCGTGGTCGAATCGCCCACCGCGCTGGCCCCGGTGCCCGTCTGGAGCCCACGCAGGCAGCCAATCCCCGCGATCAGGGCGCCGAACACGAGCGTCTTGAACAGCCCACCCAGCAGATCGATCAGATCCGCCGCCTGATAGATCCGCTCGGCGACGATCGTCGGCGTGAACCCAATCACGATCATGACCAGGCCGCAACCCACCAGCCCGAGGAGCACGTTGAACACGGTCAGCAGGGGCAAGACCGCCGCCCCGGCGATCAGACGCGGCATGACCAGAAAACGGACCGGGTCGATTCCCATCGTCGTCAGGGCGTCGATCTCCTCATTGACCTT
>JANQFY010000050.1 GCA_028277585.1 Sedimentisphaerales bacterium | reverse complement strand
CACCGTCCTCGGTGACTTCGTCGACGCGCCAGAAGTAGACTTGCTCGGGCTCAAGCGGCTCAGCCAGCGCGAAGCCGGCCTCTTCGACGGTCCCCAGCAGGTCGGCGTCCGTCAGGTTCTCCTCAGTACTGAAGTAGACCCGGTGTGACTGGGCCGTGGCGCCCGCCACCCAGCGGAGTTTCGAGCTAGGCAGCCCCTCGCCCTCATCGGCCGGCAACGGACAGGTCGCCTTCGGCCCAGCGGTCGCAAACGACCAAACCGAACCGGCGAAGGTCTGACCATGCACGACGGTGTCAACGCGCCAGGCATAGGTTGTCGCCGCTTGCAGCGTCTCGGTCAGGGCCACACCGCACTCGCTTACGCCCGCTTCCGGCGTAACCAGTGCCAGCTCATCTCCTTCGACACCCACGTAGACCAGGTATGTCGCCTCGACGGCCTCCCAACCCGCTGGTCCGGTCCAGGCCACTTGGGGATTCAGGCCGGATTGATCGATGGCGGCGCTCAAGGGAACGGGATTGCCCGCTTGCCCGGCGACCGTGTCGAATGACCATACGGCTCCCTCAGTGACCGCGCCGTCGGCCTGCACCGTGTCAACACGCCAGAAGTAAGTCATGTTCGGGTCCAACTCGCCGAATTCCAGCGCGGTCTGATCGACACCCAGCGTCGCTTCAGTCGTGCGAATCGGAGTCACATCGGCCAGATCGGAACTCGTGCCAAACCAGACATCGTACTCGACATCATCATGGCTCTCCCACGAGAGAGACGTCGTCGCCAGGGAAACATCGACGGCTTCCGGAGCCGGGTCGGCCGCATAGGCCTGGAAATCTTCCCGCTGGCTGAAGTGAATGTTGGTGACACCGACATCCGCGCGGAACGGATTCGTCCAAATCCGGATCCCGATGTGGCGCCCCGTGATGGGACCAAGACCGTACACGCCGCCCTCGCCCTCGGCATCGCCGGTATCGAAGTGAATGTGTTTGATACCATCCACACCGGCCTTCCCGTAAACCATCGGGCTGATTCTCTTGACCATCTGACCATCAATCAGAATGTCGAGAGTGATCTGGCCCCCTTCATCGGTGCGAGCGGCCATGTCGAAGCCATGCACGTCGATGAGGTAATTGTTGCTGGTCTTGAACTCGACCATGTACCAAGGGTAAGACGAGCAGAGCACCGAAGGCAGGTCGCCGTAACCATCGTCGCTGACCTTCACATACACATTCTCGTAATCGTTCCAGACCAGCACGTCCGGGGTCGGCCCACCGGCGGCGCCGTAATGACCGGCGTCGATATCGGCCTGGGTGATGTTGTCGCCATAGGTGGAACTGACCGAACCACCGGCCGTACCGGCCGGAAGATCGGGATTGTCATCGTCCTGAGAATAACCCAGGGGATAGGTCAAGACGGCCGCCTGCGCAGATACCGCCAGAGCGAGTGTCGCAAGCAGAAATACTTTCATTACCATGGATAAACGCAATGTAGACATAACAGACTCCTCACTTGATAAGCGATTCTGGATTCATCCGGACTTACGGCCGTTCCGGCAGAAGGTCTTCCGGGACAGGGGGAATCACGGGGCACAGCACCGCCGGGACCCAATTGCAGAGACCCCAGTTGGCCAGCAGGATGTCCAGATCGTCCCAGTTGACGACCCCGTCGTAGTTGATGTCACCAACCAGGGGCAGCGTGTCCTCGACCGTGACGTTGTCGAGATAGATCTTCTTGCCCTCGTTCTGAATCGAAGCGTAGAAACGCACGCGCAGCGATTTGCCGGCAACCGCCTCGTCGTCGATGTTGATCGAAACGCTCTGACGAGCAAAACTGCCCCCAAAGACCTCAAACTCCACCGCACAATCATCCATCTCGCCGGCGTAGTCGAGCATGCCGTTCTCATCTACAGTGAGAATCTGAATCAAGAGGGTCGAAGGCCCTGACTGCGCCTCCTTGACAACGTCGAAGGAGATCGTCAACCGGTGATCCATTTCAAATGTGAAGCCCTCAATGGTCTGGTAGATCAGTTGCCCGTCGGCCAGCCAACCCACGTGGTTGTCGCTGCCCGCCGGAAACACGGTCGAGCCGAAATCTTCGGCCACGCCCGTATAGACCCATCCCGCCGGTTTGCCCGCCTCTGTCACGGTCTCAAAATCACCGTTGAGGACCGGCACATCGGCGGCCCAGAGTGAACCGGCCGCCAACAGGACCGCTAAGAGAACACCCCCGCAGTTGTTACGTGTTAACATCTCTTTCTCCTTTGCTGTTCCATTCATGAAATCAACGCCCCACCGAACAAAAAAAGGCAGCCCTTCCGATGCATCAGCATCTATCGAAGGCTACCTCGCTGGCATGACTCAATGCTTGCTGGGTGGCCGGATCCGACAACAGGTCAGACCCGCGATTCATCTGACTAACAACGTGCCCTTCCCGTTCGCCGAACTGGCGAGCCGAGACACACGCATGTGGTTATCACTCTGCCTATGGATACCTTAACTGTGCGATACGTTACACAACGCTTTCCACATGCAGGTCCCGGCTCAGCCAGCCGACGACGTACAAGGCAACTCCTCCCGAGTATGACCGACGTCTCTCGGGACGAAGAGCTAAAAAAGACGGGGCCGAGCCGAGGACTCGACCCCGCGCCGAAAATAGAGACCTCCTCATCACTATTGAATACTGGTCTGCAGGACCAGCGTAGGCAGATAGGTGGCGCCGCTGACCGTATCGACCAGATCCACGCTGGCCAGGGTAAACTCACCATCAGCCGAACACGAACAAACGAAACCCGCGTACCCGGCCCCGTTCTCCAACATCTCACGAACCGCATCGGTGACATCGATCCGAATCGTGAATTGATCGCCGAGCCCCGGATCGACCAGCTTGTACCAGGACAGGGCGAAGTCGGTGATCGGACCGCCGTCCGGGCTGCCATCAATGGTCAGCCACACCGCAGCGTCGGCTTCCTCGTGATTGATACGCTCGAAGTCCGCCTGAGCGTTCTCGAAGAGGTTGAGGATACCGTCCCCTTCGTAGGCGTTCACGTACATGACCGAGGGGATCAGCGCCATGTTGTTGCCCGTGTGCGCCATGTCAATAATGCGATCGATCGTCACTTCCAGATGGGCCGAGACCAGGTTGTTGGGATCGAGTCCGTAACGACTCGGCCGCATCAGGTTGAACTCGTTCAGCAGGACTTGCTGACGATCGGCCGAACCGCCCGCCGGAATTCCGGTGTTGCCCATGTTGAGCGTTCCATCCGTGGTCTCGGCTTCGTAGTACAGCTTCTCCAAACCATCGGCGACGTTGTTCTGATCGGCGACCAACACGTAGTCCTCGGCGGCGCTGTCCCAGTATACGTAGAGCGTATCGCCCGCCTCGTCATAGGCGACGACCTCGGGACGATCCGTTTCGCCGTTGGGATCCGTGAAGACGGGCCAACTGACAATCCCGTCAGCCAGGGGCCACGTCCAGACGGCATTCGGATTGTGCCCACCTTGCCATTCGCCCACGGTCAGATAGATCGCTTCGTCATCCGCGTCGTTGAACACCTGGTAGGGACGCCCGCCGTGATTGCCCTCGACCGGACCAGCATCCGTGGACTGCAGAGCAAAGACCATCGGTTCGTCGGCGACCATGTCCACGGCCAAACTGGGCAGATACCCCTTGGGGTCCATGCTGGTCCAGTAGCCGCCCTCGTTGTTACATATCCAGCGAAAGCCCAGATAGCTGATTTCCGGGTTGGCAATCGCATCGCGCAACGCCTCGGTGACATCGACCTCGAAGCCGATCATCCCGAAGATAGCCAGCTTGTCGTCGTCAAAGTGCGCGGGGAAGGGCTCGTACGGCCCATACATGCCCACAACTTCTTGGCCGGGCTGCAAACCCTCGATCTCACCGGCAATGAAGCGCCAGTCCTGCACCACGCCGCCTTGCCAGTCGTCGAGTCCCTCGCCACCAATGGTTGCATCCGCTTCGTTGGGGTCCGCACCGTCAATGCGCCCGTTGGCCGTCTCGGTGTATAGTTCGAGTGTGAAGTCCTGGGCCGTGTAGGGCTCCGGCGAGTTGCCGGGGAAGATCACATCATCGAAATAGAATCGCAGTTTCGCATTCGTTACCGCAGTTGGGTCCAGGGACACATCTCGCATCGGCTCCAATGCAAATTCGGCAATGGCGCGACGGTGGGCCGAATGGCCGCCCCCGAAGAAACCCGTACTGATGTACGGTTTGGACGGACCACGCATTCCCATCGCGGCCTGCGAGAACGCATCACCGTCCTTGTTGTTCAAGGCGCCCATTACCGAACAGGGATCCTCAAACGTCAGCGTCACCGTCACCGCCGAAGCCACACTGCCGGCCCAAAGAACAGATAGAACGCCAACACTCAGAAGTAATTTCAATGTCGTACTCATAGTGATACTCCTCTCTTCAACCCCCCAGTGTCTTTCACATCAGCTCATCAGCCCCACTCTATCCAGCCATCGACACGTCACCTTCCTTTCCCGATGCGCACAGGTCGTGTCAGCCTCCAGACGCTATCATTCACTCGGCTTCAGCTTGTCGTAGATCGGTCCCCAGAACCGGGGCTGTTCCTCGGCCGAAGGCATGCGCCCTTCCAACAAAGACACATGACCGTCGGTCCAGAGGAGATTCATCCGCCCGTTGTGTCGATAGCCCACCTCGACAGTCTTGTTCTGCTCGGGATAGCCGGGCATCACGTCGAAGTGCGCCCCCGGTTCGGAGCCGTATCGATTGCGCGTCAGAGTCACCGAATCGCACATCCAGGCGCGATAGGCAAAACCCGAATGCAGCATGGCTTCAGCCGGGCGACGCAACCTTGAGATCTTGTTGCCGCCGGCCCCGGCGTACCTTTTCGTTCGATCACTCATATGGCGCGTGGGCTGACTGTTCAGAGCGTAGGAAAGCCAGCCCTCGGGATTGCTCCCGTGGGGGTTCAGCATTTTGGGATACCCCGCCTCGTCCATCGGACAACGCAAGATGCCCCGTCCGAGATCGTCCGCATGCTCGTTGCCCATGCCGACGTTGCGATGCTCGAAGTATGGCCCCAGCGTGTTGTACCAATACTGATCGACCCCCAGATCCTGAACAGAAGGAACGATCCACCCCTCGTGGCTTTCCTGGTACATCACGTGGGCCATGCTCAACTGGCGCAGTTGGGAGGCGCATACGACCCGCTTGGCCTGCCCGCGCGCCCGACTCAACGACGGTAACAGTATCCCCATCAGAAGACTGATCACCGCAATCACAACCAATAGCTCAATCAACGTGAACCCTTGGCGGCTCGGGTCTCTTCGCTTCGGCGCCATCAGAAACACCTCACTTTCGATCCCTGCGGTCCAACCCCTAGCGAGAATACCTACGGCAGGCGGTCTCACGTTCCAAACCCCCGACTCGCATAGAAGCGGCGCTGACACAACCGATCCATCTGATCACCCTCAGGTAGGCGCTCTCGATCGCCACGTCCGCGCTTGACCTGAGCCATATAGCGTGTGCACTGCTGGCGTCGCCCATAGCCAAGCATGATCCCCAACATGAAGTCCTCCTCCGGCGTGTAGTGCGACAGATCAAACTTGCCGATCGCGCGGATCACCTCCAGACACTCCTGGTCGCCCAGGAACACGTTGACATGTTCCTTACCAGCCGGGTAGAGCAAGTACGCAATATCAAGTCGCTCCAGGCGAGAAGTTACCCAGGATTCATGCTCCTCGGGCAACGTCTGCAGGGCCAGGTGACGCAGTCCCTTGCGGTACTCGTAGACATGATGATTGAACACCTTGAGATGCCCGTTATGCAC
>JANQFY010000034.1 GCA_028277585.1 Sedimentisphaerales bacterium | reverse complement strand
CTGAGATGGGGTCTCGCTCTGGGGATCAGTCCCGCCCATCGCGGAGACGGGATCAGGAGGCGATTCGTTCTGATCGACTGTCAGAGTTTCGCTAGCGACAGTCGGGGCCGGCTCCTGTCGGGTCTTGGCGGCACGATTGGCGAGCGGGAGCGTTCCGACGACACCCAGCGCAATCACTGCAGTCCCCAGCAGCGCTTTGGGAATCGGTTCCAGGCCGCCGACCAGGTAGGTCGCCTTCCCGATGAGCCCGAGACTCGTCCCGCGCCCGGCCAGGCCCATTTTGCCCAACGCCCGCACGACCTGGGCAGGGACGGCCTGTGCCGAATTATCCGCGAACATGCTCGACAGGACAGCGGAAGTAATTGCCAGCCCTGGAGTCCCCAGTCGCTTCCGAAGCGTTTGCAGGGCCGCATTGGCTCTGCGTGACACCGTGGCCTGGGAAACCCCTTTGCGCTGGGCGATCTCACGCGTCGAACGATTCTCCAGATAGTGTTCGATCAGGATGTCTCTGCTTCCGGAATCCAGTTGATTCAGAGCCTCGTCAATCTGGACCGACAACTGGTCCCAGCTCGGCCGGCGATCGCTGAAGTCCATGCCGAACTCCTGCTTGACCTCCCTGCGCCTTTTCTCTCGGCGAATGATGTCAATGGCCTTGCCCGTGGCCACGCGATGCAGCCAGGCGGCCACCGAACCGCGAATCTTGTGGGCGTGGCGCACCAACTGAAGGAATGTCTCCTGGGTCGCGTCGGCCGCTTTGTGCTCGTCTCGGAGAATGCGCCAGCAGACGCGATAAACTAGCGGGGCATATTGCTCTGACAGCCCTGAGAAGGCATCGGCGTCATTGTTCAGCACGAACCGCCTAAGCAGCACCTGTTCGCTCGATTTCACGTCAAGAACCCCAATCTAACCTGGAACCAGCACACCTTCAGTCCACTCACCCTATAGTCGTTTGGCCCGGACGAAGTGATTCGGCGTACGAAGGCAAAAATCGCATTTTTTCCGGCGCATGGGAGTGGATCTAGGAAATAAGACGAGAAAACTGAACGTGCCAGGACACGACCTCTGGCAACCGGCACTTTCGCGAGGATTCGGAGACGCGGGACGATGAGACGTAGGCCTTCGTTCCGTTTGCCCCCTCGAATGCGGTTCTCAGGAGGCCGCTGTCCCCCTAGGACACATTGCACTGGCGCCCCCGCCGGCTAATCGAGAGGATCGAACTGACTGCAAGGGGCATAGCACATGGGGCAGACCCATTCGGCCGGTAGATCGTCGAACGAGGTGCCGGGGGCAATGGCGTTCAGGGGATCTCCCTGGGCAGGGTCGTAGACGTAACCACAGTTGACACAGATGTAGCGACCGCTCGATTCTTTTTCTTCCATAGTTTAGACCGCGAAGTATTTGGCTTGTGGGTGATGAGCAACGATGGCAGAAGTGGTCTGTTCAGGAACCATCTGCATGTTCTCCGTCAACGATACTCCGATTGCCTCCGGCCTGAGGAAGGCGAAGAGAGGCTGATGGACGTCCAGATCAGGACAGGCGGGATAGCCGAAACCGTAGCGCGATCCCTGGTAGCTCTGGCTGATCAGCCCCTGTGTGGGCAGTTCCTCGGCTCCAATCCCCAGTTCCTGGCGCATGACAGCATGCCAGTATTCGGCCAAGGCATCGGTCATTTCGACACTGAAGCCATGCAGCATGAGATAGTCATGATAGGCATTCTGTTCATACAGTTGGGCCGTCTCGCGTCCGATCCGGTCTCCAATAGTAACGACAAAGAACCCGGCGATGTCACCGCCCTCTTGCTCTGTCTTGAAGTAATCGGCAATGCAGAGATACGGCGGTTCGGCCTGGCGTGGGAACGCAAAGTCATACCGCACACCATCGACTTCCACACGGACGGTCGTGTCTTCGGCATGGCAGGGGAAATAGCCGTAGGCGACCTTGGGCTGAATCAGTCCTTCCTCGAGTGTCCGGTGCAGCAATCGTTCGTATAGAGGCTGGACAGTCGTCGTGATCAATTCGCGGTACTCGGCCGCTCCCATCTTGCCCCGTCGATAGCCCCAGCGACCCCGAAACAGAGCCTCGATATTGACATAGGGGAACAGTTGCTCAGGATCGATGTCCTCCACGTATCGGCGTCCCACGAAGGGAGCAGACGGAACCGGATGGGTCCGATCGATAGCCGTATCTTTGACGCCGGGCTTCATGGTTTGGACGGCTGATCTTTCGCTGTAGACCGTGGAGACCAGCGTACTGTCTTCATGTTCCCGCACCGCCTTGAGGCCCGCAAAGGCGTCACCACAGTAGACAACCGGTCCCGTGTAGTCAGGCACGCAGGATTCGGCCACGAACTTCGGCGTCAAGGCGGCGCCGCCCAGGAGAATGGGAACGTCCAGCCCCGCCTCTCGGTATTGCGGCATGGATTCCTGCATGACGATGGCGGATTTCACCAGCAGGCCGCTCAAGCCGATGACGTCAACGTCGTGCTCCCTGGCCTTCTCGATCACGGTCTCGGCCGTCACTTTGATGCCGATATTGAACACCTTGTAGCCGTTGTTGGAAAGGATGATATCGACGAGGTTCTTGCCGATGTCGTGCACATCGCCCTGCACCGTCGCCAGGAGGACTTTGGTGGCGCTGGCGCCGTCGGTTCTTTCCATGAAGGGCTCGAGGGCGGTAACCGATTCTTTCATCACTTCGGCGGACTGCAGGACAAAGGGGAGCAGAATCTCGCCCTTCCCGAACAGCTCACCCACATGGCGCATCGCCGGGACCAGAACCTGATTGATAATCGCCAGAGGTTTGAGTCGCTCTCTGAGGATCGAAAGGAGGTCTTCAAGCCCTTCCTTGTCGCCATCAACCAGTTGTTTGAACAGCTGCTCCTCAGGAGTGTGGGCACTCTCTTCCGACTCATCGTCACTACTTTCAGCTTTGTCGGTGAAGTAGTCGATGAAACGCATCAGCGGATTCTTCTCTTGTGCCGTGTCCCTGTTGAACAACAGGTCCAAACAGACCTCCCTATCCTCTTCCGGAATTCGGGCGAGCGGCAAAATCTTGGCGGCGTCAACAATCGCGGCGTCCAGTCCGGCACTCACGGCCTCGTGCAGAAACACGCTGTTGAGCACGCGTCGGGCCCTGGGAGTCAGTCCGAATGAAATATTGCTCACTCCCAACACTGTCATGCAGCCGGGCAACTCCTTCTTGATGCGTCGGATACCGTTAATGGTCTCGATAGCGGCCTCGCGCAGGCTCTCATCACCGGATCCAACGGTGAACGTCAGGCAGTCAAAGAGAAGATCTGAGGGCCGCAAGCCGCACTCATCCACCGCGATATCATGTATGGCTTTGGCAATGCCGAACTTCTCGTCGGCTGTCATGGCCATGCCCTTCTCGTCGATCGCCAGCGCCACCACAGCGGCCCCATACCTTTTGGCCGCCTTACAGACCCGGCGAATGTTGACCCCGCCGTCTTCCAGGTTCACCGAGTTGATCACGGCCCGTCCCGGGTAGATCTTCAGGCACGCCTCGATACACTCCGGGGTCGTCGAGTCGATCATCAACGGCGCCTTGAGAGATTGGGCGCACATCCGCACCAGCGTCGTCAAGTCCTTCAACTCATCCCGCCCGGCGTACGCGGTGCAGAGGTCAATGACATGGGCGCCTTTGGCCTCCTGATCCAGGGCAATCTTCAGGCAGGACTGATAGTCATCCTCCAGCAGCAGCTCGCGAAACCGTTTCGAGCCATTGGAGTTCGCCCGTTCACCGATGAGAAGCGGCGGAATCTCCTGCTGCAGTTCGACGGCCTGATACAGGCTTGATGCGGATGGTTTCATGACACCACCTCTCTCTGGGCCGGCGTGACACCCTCCAGTGCGGCCACCAGGTGCCGGGTATGCTCGGGCGTGGTCCCGCAACAGCCACCGACCACACTGACACCGTATTGACTGACAAACTTCTTCATTTCCGCAGCATAGGCTTCGGGAGACAGAGGGTAGCGCGTCTTGCCGTCCACGACTTCCGGCATGCCCTGATTGGGAACACAGGATATCCGCCCGGGCCAGTTCCGCGAGAGATAACGGATATGAGATTCCATATCCGCGGGTCCGGTCGCACAATTCAGGCCGAGGGAAAACAGTGGATACGGCTCAAAGGTCACGGCGGCCGCGGCAATGTCAGATCCGACCAGCATCGTTCCCGTGCGTTCGATTGTCACCGAAGCCATCACCGGAATATCCTTGCCAACCTCTTCCAGAATATCCAGGCACACGGTCATCGCCGTCTTCATCTGCAAGAGATCCTGGCACGTTTCTATGATCAATATGTCCACATCCGCCTGTACGAGCGCTCGGATCTGTTCCCGGCAGGCCTCGGCCAGAACGTCAACGCTGACGTGCCCCAGGGAAGGCAATTTGGTCCCCGGGCCCACCGAACCCGCGACGTAGACATCCGCCTTGCCATCAATGGCGGCACGGGCGTTCTCGACGCCTGCCGTGTTGATCGCCTCCACTCGGTCCTCCAGCCCATACTCTTCGAGAACGATACGATTGGCGCCAAAGGTATTCGTCTCGAGCACCATGGCGCCGGCGTCGACGAATCCGCGATGCAGGCCGGCAATTCTCTCAGGCGCGGTGAGATTGAGGAGCTCGTTACACCCCTCGCGCCCGTCCCAGGCGGAGCTGGGGATATCCATCTCCTGCAGATTGGTTCCACAGGCGCCGTCGAGAATCAGTACATCATGATCGTTAGGTCGCATAAGCCTATCTTTCTGTCATTCAGAGGAAGCAAGAGACTACCCAAAACAGAGGCAAATCGCAACCACTCGTGTCAGGCCCGGACGAGTATTCGCACCTCACGGCATTCGCAAGCTATGGCCTATACACGCTTTGCACGGTAGCAGTTCATCTCGCTTCAAGCGATTCGGCACCAGAACAGGATGGTCTGAAGCCCTTCCTGCCAACTCGATTTGACAACCTCCCTTCAATCTTCCAGAATGATGGCGCGTGATGGTGCAGTGGCTAATTGAAGCTTTGTCTCTTCTACGAGGAAATGACTGGATGATGAAGATTACAGCCTGCCTGGCAATGCTCATCGGCTTGTCATTAGTCGGCGTATGCAGTGGGGCTCAGGAGCAGACCCGCAAGCAGCCCATCAAGATCGTTTTCGACACGGACATGGGCTCGGATTGTGACGATGTCGGGGCGTTGGCGCTGCTGCATGCGTATGCGGACATGGGCCGGGCCGAGATCATAGGAACCGTCTACAGTTCCGGCAAGGTTCCTTACGGGGCGGGTATCACCCAAGCGATCAACGTCTACTATGGACGAGCCGACATTCCCGTCGGGGCGTACTTCGGCGACGACGTCGGCGACCCGGTTGACAAGATGAAAGCAGAGGAACTGGCCAGAGACACAGTGAGATTCGGCCATACGATCGTTCACAACCGGGATGCCGAGGAAATCACTCGGCTCAATCGCAGGTTGCTCGTCGCCCAGAAGGACAACAGTGTTGTCTATGTGACTGTGGGGCACACCAAAGGGCTCCACGACTTGTTGGTTTCCCAGCCGGACGATATCTCGCCACTGGGCGGGAGGGAACTGGTTCAGAAGAAGATCAAACGATGGATCGCACTGGGCGCTCTGTTCGCGATCAACAAAGAAGGGAGTCATCGCAAGGACTGGAACTTCAGTTTCAACGGCACGGCTTCCTACACCAAGACTCTTGTGGAGAACTTCCCCAAGCCGATGGTCTTTGTCACCGCCGGCACGGACGTTCTTACCGGCAAATCGCTCAAGCAGACCCCGCCGGGCAATATCGTCCGCACCGCCTACACCGAATGGCTGGGCAACTACAGCCGCAAAACGCTGGACGACCAAAGGCCAAGCTGGGACCTGATCGCCGTGTATTATGCCGTCGAAGGCCTGGGCGACTACTTGATCGAAGGGCCAAACGGGTTCCTGGACTTTGACATCGAAAAAGGAAGTCGCTGGATCGAATCAGAAGGACCGTCAAACCAGACCCTTCTTGTACAGAAGAAGAACATCCAGCAGCCATTGTCGCGATACCTGAACCGGATGATCTCCCTTCCGCCCAGACAAGAGCCATGACCGGCAGACGATCAGCCGGTAGGATAGGCAACTCGGTTGTCTATCCTGCGAAACTTCACCGAAGCGATGCGCCACGCGCAGTATGACGTAGCTGATATTCGAAGTTTAGGAGATTGTTTTGTTGCATGTTTTTGTTGATGCGGATGCGTGTCCGGTTAAGAAGGAGGTCTACCGAGTGGCGGGCCGGTGCGGGCTGGATGTCACGCTGGTGGCGAACGCCTGGATGCGCGTTCCGAATGAGTCGTGGATTGCCCTGGAGGTGGTGGGCGAAGACCTCGACGCGGCTGATGATTGGATTGTCGAACACGTCCAGCCTGACGATATCGTGATCACCGCGGACATCCCGCTGGCGGACCGGTGTCTGAAGGCGGGCGCCCGGGTCATCGGCGTGACAGGCAAGCCGTTCACCGAGGACAATATCGGCTCGGCCGTCGCGACGCGGGACCTGATGTCGGAACTCCGCGAGGCGGGCGAAATCACGGGCGGACCTGCCCCACTGACCAAGCGGGACCGATCGCGGTTTCTCCAACTGCTCGACGCCACGATCCAATCCATCCGACGCAAGCACGCCGTCTAGCCCCACCCCGCCCTGCCCGACGAATGGCCCTTCCGATGGTCCGTCTCCTGGAGGAGGATGGGTTTCCCGCGATTCGGGCCCCCTTAATCTCCTAAGTTCAAAAACAGGGCAGCCATGAGAGCCTTTCTACCGGGCAGATCGGAGACTTTCAGTCGCTCTGAAGCCTATGGCCGAGATGGAAATAACGCATCGCCCGGAATCCTTCTCTAGCCCGGCGGTCGTCTTGATAGATCGTTTCCGGGATCACTGTAGCGAATCCATTTCCGCCTCGGTAGTGACATGACACACCGGCGTATGAGGGGCGGCGGAGGAAAGCCGTTGACGACAGGAGATACCGAGCAGTCCGGGAGATATGCAAGTCCATCGCCTCTTTGAGTTCTGCGCTCACACCTCCATACTTGACCTTGAGTGACATCTCCTCGAACAATGGCTCGATCCGATTGAGTCGAAGTACGAGCTTGCTGGCAAGGCGAAGCTCTTCATTGGCCGTTAGAGGCAACTTGAATGCCGCGCAAAAGGGATCATCAACGTACCGGCGGAATTCCTCCTCGCAGTACCGATCGAATATCCCTCGAACGTCCTCAGGACTCACAAGCACATGGAGTGCGCGCGCAGCCAGCATGGTGTTGACCTGAGATTGGAGGCGAGTGGAGAGTTTGGAGACTTGCCCGCACAAGAGTTCGTGATCCCGGGGCGTGGAGATGTCGTGGAAGGACAGAGCCAGGAATGTGGCCAAAGCCGGGCCGATCGGCTCTTTGTTCCGACAGACATCGAGATAGGTCGTTGCGAATCGTTCGATCGACTCAACGAGTTTCGCCCGGTCGCCACGGAAGGGTCCTTCCCCGGCAATCAAGCGAAGTGACTTGATGACATTTTCTATCGTCGCGCCGTTGACTCCGGGGTCTTCGGCCGGACGACGGCCGGCGAGTCCTTTTTCCAAGATGCACCGGACATCGTCTATCGTGAGCGTGCCTGGGGGAGGGTCTTCATGAAGCAGAGTGAGATACAGCTTGACTGTCGCGATCGCCTTGGATGGGTCGAACGGCTTGATCTCATAGGCCAGCCGTTCCGCTTTGAAGTTGACGGCCAAGGCATTGACGGCGTCGCCTCTGCCATACCCTTGGCGGCGTACTGTCTCAAGCAGCATGTCTCCATAGCTGAACCACTTGTTCACACTCAGCAACCTCATGTGTTGACTGAACGCCTCCAGAATGCCCTCTCCGGCGTGCTCAACCATCTGCTCGATACGCGGAGCAAGCATCGCGCGGAATCGTCTGGGATAGCGTGATTCCAGATTCTCTGCGATTCGTCCCAACTCCACAAGGGCCTGGCCGTTGCTCACCGCTTCATCTCGGCAAAACCCACTGACTACGACCTGCAGAGATTGACGAACGCGACGGGCATCGCCCGCTGACAGGGCTGTATCAAACCACAAGCGCTCCAAGGCCCGGCGTACACGGTCGGGCATTTGTCTGGTGTCCAGGTACGATTCGATTCTGCCGCAAATACCGGACGCCTGCACATTGGGATCTGCGGACGAGGTGAGTTCTGAGCAGGCCGACCGACAGGACCAGTAGAACCGATAGGACTCCGGAATAAGCGGCCATTGTCCCAGCGTATGCGCGTCGAAGGGGCTTGAACCGACAACCTGCTGCGCATTGACCTTGCGCTTCACCGCTACCCTAACGATTGTCTCATTATTCAAGGCTCGTCTCAGGTCCCACAGGAGCGTCCCATTGCTCAACGCGTTCTTCATATACAGTCGCCCGAGAGGCAGGGTATTGAAGATCAGCCTATCCGTGGCGGTCTCACTGAACAGATCGATTTCATCCGTTTCGTCTGGTGTATACTCGTAGGTGTATTGTGGATGCGAACGACTGTCCTGCAGGAAGCAGTGCAGGTGCTGGGTGAACGGTTCCGGTTCGGGCGTACCGCGGAGGTAATGGACGATCGCCAGAGCAGACCGAATAACGGATTGCGTATCGTCCCGGTGCGGCAACAGAGGGATGTCAACATGGTCCGACCAGCGTTCCACTCCCGGCTGAGCCATGCCGTGGATCCAATAATGCACACCTTCCTCGGTCAAGAGTATGTCACAGTAGCTGATGAAGGACGTGCTGTCCTCGCGCATAGGTCCGGGCTCGGTCCAGTACAGAGCCATGCGATGTCGCGCCCCATCCGTCGCCATCAGTCCCTGAAGCTGACATCGCCCCAAGGGTGCGAAGAGCGTGGATGTGAACTCGAAGACACGCAGATCGGTCTCACTCGCCTGGCCGGAACGAGCGACACCCGACCCCACGAACACCAGAATCAGGACAGCGACCTTGCCGACAGTTGTCAGCATTGTCATCCGTCTTCCAAGGACTCGTGGAAGTCCTTGTGTTGGTAGACTACAATGCACGCCACTGCCAAGCATAGGTCGCTGTCCTTGCAGGAATCTGTTTCGGGTTAGTGCGGACCGACTCTGTCGGCATGGCAATCGTCACAGACGACTACCATATCCTGCCATCGCCCGAGGCAGCGCCAATGCCCTCGACCGTACAACTGCCACTGGTCCAGGTCGCCTCTCCATAGGCGGTAAACGCGAACAGCAGACGGTCCGATGTGTCCATGTCCGCATTGCCGTCGGAACTTGCGAATGCCGGGTCAGTGGTCGTGCCGGGTGTGGATCTTTGCGCCGTGGACGCGATGACGTCGCTGGGGCATACACCTGATACTGAGGATTGTGCGGCGCCCTTGGCCAGACCACTGCCCGTCCCGTATAGGGCGGCACTCGCAGCCGTCGTGAGATCATACTCCCAATCGTAGTTTCCTGTTCCCGGCGCCCAGATCGAATACGTATCAACATCGGAATCGACATTCGTGCCAGGATCTGAGCTATCCGCGGTCGCACATGCGTAGACGCCCGCACCGAAAGTCACCGTTGATCCCAGTAGGAGAACCACAATGGACATGCAGACAATTTTTCGCTTACTCATGAGAATTCCCTTTCTTCCATCTGAGTGATCTACATAGTCTAACCCACAGTCACCGTATCGGCTTCCGCGAACGCAACTGCTATCGCATAGGCATCCCCTCCTTTCGCGGCTTCTGTTCAGTAGCTGACTGGGTTTGATCTGCGACGCCGTTGGCCAAAGGGGCCTGCAGGCATCGTGGAGATTCTAAGAGGACGGTTAGAAGGAAACTCAGATACTCGGTTTGATGGACCTGCGTGGATCGCTTACGCCTGAGACGTCTTTCTTGGGCCAAATCCCTGAATATCAGTTGACGTCGGCGTTCTTGCGCTTCGGATCGATTCTGTAATGCACTGCGGTAGTAGTCGGGAGGACGTGCCGCCACCATCCAAACGTAGCCCAGCAACTTCTCCAAGCTCCGTTGGGCAAGGAGGTAGTCAGGATGGTCGGATCTAGACTGTACGGACCGCCTATCCGTCAGGAACACGGCTTCCCCACCCAACTGACGCATCAAATCGACACGAGCGTAGCGCATATCGTGCCAGCCTCGTTTGATCTGATCCATTTGTTCGGCCCGGAGAGGTTGCCGATAAATCGGTTCCAGCGGGGCCTCTATGCGACTCAGGCACGCACGAAGATGATCAACCTGCGCCTCTTGCACCATGTTCGGATCGAGAAACGAGAATTGCGTTGACAAGGATTCGGCCGCACTACGCCAGAGGTCTCTCCACTGTCTGCGCAGCACATCTCTGTCCGCCTCGCTGGGCAAGTCCAGGGCCATGAGAGACTCGACATACCACCTGATCTCGACGCACTGTACCTTGAACAAGACCCGATTCCGGCTCTTTCTGACCCCCTTCCAGTAGAGCTGGAAGCCTTCTTTCAGGATGCCCAGCCGCAGCGCGAGGTCAGGCGGTGTCTCATCCATCGTCAGGCCCCGTCGAATCGTATCGACATACTCGTCGCGCCATGCCTGCGGCCACGGAGGTGACGAACTGTCCACGCAGTTCTGGATGGATGTGAGGGTCTGTTTCGTAAGGGTCGTCGTCTCAGTGCCCATCGCTTGGGTCGCAACCGGGCCCAGCAGTGTCACAACCAGGATGCTATGCAAAACACGATGCCTCAACCCCATGACGTTCCCCTTCAAACCCTGCGACATGCGTCTCCTGTCCTGCGCAAATGGTCTTGCGTTCAGATACGATGCAACCGCCTGGCGACCTCATCGATTCATGGACCATGCGCACCTACAACGCCGAGCAGCCTTGTGCGTTCCGCACCCGGATGCGGTTCGAGCCGATCACCTGTGCGTAAACACACCGTCCGCGTCTGAGCACTGAACGCGTCTAGACCTCAAGCACTGAGAAAACAGTTGACCGGTTCGAGCCGATATGTTAACAGGTTGGGAGTCGCCCGAAGGCGCAGCAAGTGCCCCTTCGGCGCGATCCGGTGAACCAGCAATGGCTTTCGCGGGCTGACTGCTGGTTCACCGCCCGTTTTCCTATGTGCACGGCCTTCCCTGTCTTCTCGGCACGCGCCACTCATCAGGTTGTTCGGATTAGGCTATGTGATCACATCATCTCCCTGCTGAAATGGCATATGCTATCGAGTTCGGCATTGTCCATGCCGTCAAGATCCAGAGTGAGAACTTAGCTACCCGATTGTCGCGCTGATGAGGTAGTCACTCGCTTCATGTGGCTGGGCTGCCGATGTCTGTCTCGCTCGGCCAACACTTCCCAATCTTCACTATCACCTCTTACAGCCTCGGTGACTCCCACATACGTAAGCGCAAGAATAGATGAGGCGCAGAAGCAAGTCAAGCCAGAAAGCTGCAATCTCGGAGATTTTATCGCCGCCCGTGCGCTACGCTTGGAGACCACCGCGCACATGCCAGAGCATTGGCGCACACCTCCACTTGCCCGCCTCCGACCGTCGTCAGGAGGCCTCAGCCGGCGGGAAGGAAGATGGTCGGTGGAACAGACGGCACGATGACGAACGCGGCCTCGTCACAAGGTCGGTGGCGCCTGTTCGATACCTTGAAATGGCGTGGCGAACGGGTGTAACGCTTGGTACACTCAAGCGTCTATGCAAGAGGGACGCTTGGTCGAAACGAACGCGGACGCTGTTGGGAGGTCGATCATGAAGCAGGCAGGCAAACATCGCGCGATTGTCGTTGTGTCCATTATCGGGATTCTGTTGCTACTGGCGCCGCCCGGGCTGTGCGCCGGGGCCGGCCCAGCCACAGAGAGGGAGGTGTTCCGCCAGGGCGGAACGCTCCAGGCGGTGGGCGGGCAGGTGATCCACAGTTCGGTCCCGGAATGGATGAAGGTCCTGTTCGTTGTTCCGGCCGGCGAACGCGTCGAGAAAGGGGATCTGCTGGTCGAGTTGGATGCGGCGCCGCTGCTCAAGCAGCTCAGCGATCAACAGATCGTCGTCAAGAAGGCCGAGAGGATATTGCAGTTGGCCGAAACGGTGCTGGCCGCGGCCGAGGCGGAGGGCAAGGCGGAGATCGAGCTGGCCGAGCAGGGACTGAAGGTGGCGCAACTGGAACTGGAGGCCTACCTCGCCGGTGAGTACCCGATGCACAAGCGCGAGGCCCGGAGCGCCGTCCAACTGGCCAAGGAGCGCCTCATGCATAGAAAGGAGCACCTCGCCTATGCAAAGGCAGAGGCCCACGCCGGAGAACGCGAGCTTCAGGTCGAGGCGCAACTGGCGGTATCGGAGGCCAAGATCGAACTGGCGGCCGCGGAGAACCGCCTGCAACTGATAGAGCTCATGCACCCGTTGCAGAAGGCCCAACGCGAAATGGCCGTCAGCGAGCGGAAGTTCAGCCTGATGCGCATGAAGAACGATCGCCAGCGCACAGTCCTGGAGCGACAAAACGAGCTCACGGTTGCCCGCGAGCGCTACGTCAAACTGCACAAGCAACTCGATCTGTGGCAGAGCTGGGCGGTCGACTGCAAGCTCTACGCGCCGCGCGGCGGGCTGGTCCTCCACGGCGATCCGGGCCGACGGCGCCGGGCACACCAGTCCACCTTGGAGCCGGGGAAACGCGTGGGTAGTGAGAAGCCGCTGGTCGAGGTGGTCGATCCCCACCGCTTCGCCATTGAGATGGTCGTCGCCCGGGAGACCGCCAAACGCATTGAGAAAGGCAATGACGCCGTCGTCCGCGTCGACGCCCTACCCGAAGAGCGTTTCCAGGGTCGCTTCACCGAGGTCGAGTTCCTCGCCGGCCGCACCGACAAATCCGTCGTCACCGTACAGTTCGAGGACCCTGAAGGCCGCCTGCGCATCGGCATGTCCGCGATGGTCGAGATTGCATTCTGAGCCCTTGCGGATCGCGGAATACCGATGCTGGATTCGACGGGCAGACGGCACGACAGTTAACGTGGAACCGTCACGAGGTCCGTCGTACCTCTTCGATGCGCTGAAATCGCATGGCGAAGGTGTGTAACGCGTGATAGACTCATGCGTCTAGACAAGCGGGAGGTGTTCCATCGGGGCGGGGCGCTTCGGGCGATGGACGGGGTTTCCGGAGTCCCCGCCGTGCAAGGGATTTCGACAGAAGGAAGGAGAGTTTCCCATGATACCCATGCCAGGAAAGACCAGAATTGTATCGTCACTCGCCGTTCTCTGTTTCGTATGCGGGTCGTCCGTTCTCGGCCAAGACACCCACTGGAGCGAATCGCTGGCGCTCACCTATGACAACGGATTGGGCGATACGATGCCCTATCGTCTCTTCGTCCCGCCGGACTATGACGCCGAACGAGCCTACCCCCTCGTAGTCTTCCTGCATGGGGCCGGCGAACGCGGCACGAACAACACCAGCCAGGTGGCTGTGCATATCGGCAACCTCATAAACGCGACCCAGAGCCCGCAGTATACCAGCTTCCTGGTCGCTCCCCAAACCCAGAGCGGCTGGGGTTCGAGTCTCTCGGTCAGTCTGGTGGCGGGGATTCTGACCGAGATCGAAGAGAACTACAGCATCGACGCGGCGCGCCTGTACATCACCGGTCTCTCAATGGGTGGGTTCGGGACCTTCGATCAGCTCTATCACTACCCGGAACGATTCGCCGCCGCGGCTCCCCTGTCCGGGGGCGTCTCGGCCGGATTCGCCGATGAGGTGGCCGCGGTAATCAAGGACATCCCCATCTGGGTGCAGCACGGCGCTGTCGATAGCGCGGTGTCCGTTTCCTTGTCGCAGAACATCGTCAACGCTCTGTGGGACATCGGCGCATCCCCCCTGTACACGGAATACCCCACCATGGGACACAACATTTGGACATTCGTGTACGGCGACCGGGACAACACGCTGTATCCCTGGATGTTCAGTCAGTCGCTTGACGGTCTTCTGCTGGAGCCAATGTTGCACGGCTTGCCGTCACCCCCTGATTTCAACGGTGACTCACGCGTCGACCTCAAAGACCTGACCAGCTTCATCGAGCATTGGGGCCAAGACGAGCCCGCGTTTGACATGGTGCCCATGCCAGCCGGAGACGGTATCGTTGATGAGCTTGACCTGGAGGCACTCATGCACTTCTGGCTCCGAGACGTGAACGATCCGACCCTTGTCACCCACTGGGCCCTGGACGAAACAGCCGGTGACATCGCGTCCGACAGTTCCGGTGAAAGCGACGGACTCCTGGTAGGCGACCCGGTTTGGAACGACGCAGGCGGCATGGTGGACGGCGCCCTGGAGTTTGACGGTGTCGACGACCACATCCTGACCGCTGGTGTTCTCAATCCGGCGCACGGTCCGCTCAGTGTCCTGGCGTGGATCAAGGGTGGCGCGCCGGGCCAGGCGATATTCTCTCAACAGCAAGGAGTAGCCTGGCTCGGGATCGATCCGTCCCATGGCGCGCTGCAGACCGAGTTAAAGCCGACTCGGGGCGGGTCCCCCCTGGTGTCGGACGTTGTGGTCACCGATGGGCAATGGCATCGCGTTGCCTGCACCTGGGACGAATCGGCGCGTCGTCTCTACGTCGATGATGTCCTGGTCGCCGAAGACGTCCCGGCGAGCATCCCCGGCTATACAGGCGGCATGTACATCGGCTGCGGCGCCAACAAGGCCCCCGGCACCTTCTTCTCCGGCCTGATCGACGACGTCCGCATCTACAACCGGGTAATCAAGCCTTGAAGAGAATCGGTCGCCCCGCAGGATAGGGGAAGATTCAGGGCTGATACAATCATCCTTGACGCGCAGGCTTCGGTTGCAGAACGCACCAGGTACGCACAGTCGCGCTCTCTGCTTCAGGCAAGCAGCCAGTGTGCTACAATTCAATCACTCTACTCTTGCCGGCATACACGCCCTGGGGCAGGCTTACTTCAATGGAAGTCGTTTGCTGTGTGCTGTCGGGAACCGTTACGAAGTGGTCACCCCTGGCATTGTACATGCCTGATACGGTGATCCTCATCTTGCTCAGTTCTCTCGACGGGTCGGCAACGGTTATCCTGTCGATCCGCCGGTCCTGCAGGGTGAGCATGACCATACCCTGGCTGTGTGATCTGACGGCAATGTCCTCTGCGATTTCCACTGCGCCGGCTTGGTAGAACGCAATCTGGCAGACCCCAAGTGTCTCGTGCCTCGCTGCCTGTATGTTGGACGTGTTAGAGAGGATATCGATATGGCGGTTGCTGTCGGCCGTCTCCTGCAGTTCGCGCACGCTGACATCGGGTACGACGATGTACTGATAGCCTGCATGGCGAGGCTGGTGCCCGTGATCGATCCACAGCGCGAATACGTCCTTGCTGATGAGTTCATCTGAGATGTTCTTCTGGTCCGTGATATCTGACCAGCGTCCCTGCTCAGCCTGATTGGAGAGATGGATCGCGGCGGGTTCGGGGAAGAGGTATCCGATCCTGTCGTGGTGGACCCATTTGACGCCGTCTAATTGCCGCTCTCCCCGCGGGAGTCGCTGCATGCGATTGTTCCGCTTGACTGTCACATCACTCCTCAACAGGACCTGGTTGATAGTGGTGACTACCGGCAAGTCCCGGTCAGCGTGAATGGCGGTCCCCAGGCACGCATAGTCATCCTCAAAGAAGAACCACGCCTTCCTCGCCCTGGTCTTGTCGTGCGGACTGATGAAGTCGAACGCAACGGCCCCAATGCTGCCATCCGTGACTGCCCCCACAAAATCGGTCAGCCCGTCTTTCTGAATCTGCGAAGGAGCGGGCAGCTTCGGCTTCTGCAGGATGGTCGTGCCGGAGATCTTCTGCCAGTCATAGACGGGCCAGATATTGTGGTATTCGTCTCCCTTGAGCATGACGTAGTTCGTTCCGTCCGCCCGGTGGTGCGTGGGCTTGCCGGGCCCGTTGTAAGGCTCTTCCATGTTCCGGTTCCGCGTGGAGAACATGCGTACGGTGGTGTAGTAGTTCGGTCGCTGAACCACGAAGTGCTCGGTCTGCCAGAAGAACTTGCAGAAGGAGGCGGAGGGCTCGGCCTGACCTTTTCGCAACCTGAGGATCTCCTCCAGTTCGCCCCGGCGGTAGTCCGTGCTGAAGATCAGCCGTTCGATTTCGGTGACGCCGCGCGGCTTGAAGGTCGCCCTGTGGGTTATGCTTCGGTTCTTGACACTGATGTCCGTGTAGACGCCATAGACCAGTTGCTTGTAGATGCCGTCGAGGTAATAGTCGACCAGGTGGTTGATCTTTTCGATGGAGAAGGCGTATTTCGTATTGGCGACGTAGTAGGACCACTCCCCGAAAGCATTGGCGTACTTGCCGTAGCCGTAGGAGGTCGTGTTGTTCACTCGGTCTCTGCGGTGGTGAAAGCTGTAGTCGTGTTGCATGCCGCGCTGGCCCGTGCTGAACTTCACCTCCCCCTCGATCAGCCGGATGATGGCATCGAATTGGGGTTTGTCGCCAACAAAGAGCAGGTTCCTTGCCAGGATACCGGCGATCACGATGCGATCGCCACTCGGCCGGGCTCCGGATGCCTTCATATGGGCCCTGCCGATAATGGGCTGCGCCTTTTTCACCATGTCCGGGGGCAACTCGTCACCCATGATCAGCATGAGGTTCACCAAATTGGTCGGCGTCGAGATCTGGTTGTTATGCCAGTTGTCCCCGAAGAAATCGTGCTCCACCCAGTAATCTAATGCGCGTTCGATCTTCGACTTCAGCGTTTTGCTTCCGCAATGCGAGGATGTCTTCTTCTTATACGCTCTGGCCAACTCCACCAGACTGTACGTGTGTCTTCGCTGCGGAAAACCAGCCGTCCGACTGAGGTCAACATAATCGATGCCCCGAAAGCTACCATCCTCATCAATCTCGTCCATGATGGCTTTGACCCGGCCGTCATCAACAGGGGCTTTCATCAGCTCTGCCGTGACGCGTTCTTTGACGGTTTGAAAATCGTCTCTTTCGGCATGGGCGGACAGGTTGAACAAGAGAACGAATAGAACAGCGGTGAGAGCTTTGGGTCGTGCATTCATAGTCTCAGATTACCTCAAGTTCGACATACCCCAGGTGACGTCAACAGCAGTTCCGTTTGATGCTCCACGGTCTATGATAAGCTGGTATTTGGTTGGATTTCAACGATTACTGCGGGGAGGACGGGGTCAGGTCTTCAATCATATGGTCATTCCTGAACGCTACTGGCCCGGGCATTCGTTTAGACGGGTGACAGCGTCACGATAAATCAGCATGGGCCGAGGCCCATCTGACCTACTTCTTCTTGGCATAGGCGGTTGGGAGCGTCTCGTTCCAGCGGTCCACCTGTTTTCTGAGGGCCGAGACGATCTCGGGGTGCTTGCCCTGCACGTTGCGCCTTTCTTCTGGATCGGTCGCCAGATCATACAGCTCGATGGCATTGCGTGAGACATGCAGTTTCCAGTTCCCTGAGAGCATGGAGATCCTGGCTTTGACATTGCTGGTCTTCCAGAACAACGGAGCGACGCGGGAGCGATCCGCACCCAGCCAGATATCGGAGATGTCTTCGCCTTCGAACATGCTCGGGTGGACTGACCGACGTGAACTCGACTTCACGGGAACATCCGCAACGGCACACGCGCTCGGTAGCCAGTCCATCCCGGAGAATATGGACGTGTGGTTGACCTTGCCGGCAGGCACCTTGTTTGGCCAGCGGACAATGAACGGGGCGCGCACGCCCCCTTCGTACTGGGTGTGCTTGCCGCCACGAAGCCCGCCGGCATAGCCCAACATGTTACGGGAAGGGTTGTGTGTGAGGGAGGGATCTGTCGGTTTGTTCCTGGTCAGAACCGGCGCGGGGCCCTGGTCACTGGAGAAGACGACAATCGTGTTGTCACGGAGCCCCAGGTCGTCGATCTTCCGGAGCAACCGCCCCACCTGCGAATCCAGGGAATAGACGTCTCCCAGGTAATCCCGCATGGCGCCATTCACATCACCACCAATCCGTTCGCAAGTATCGAACTTCTCCTGCATGTGTTTGCCGAAATCACTGCGATCCACCCGCACGTCCGCGAACCGCTCGGCCAGGGGCGGCAGTGGATCCACGGGATAGTGGGTGATGTGACCCCAGACGTTCACATAGAACGGAACGTCCTTGTTGGCCTCGATGAAATCCATGGCCGCCTCAAATAGGCCGGCGTCTCTGCCCCCGGGGTCTTTCTTCGTGGCGCCAATGGTCTCAATGTGATCGATGCCATAGGTGCCGTCTTCGTCGCGCGGGCCCATGTGCCATTTACCGAAGTGTCCCGTTCGATACCCGGCCTGTTGGAGCAGTTCCGTCACAGTCACGCGTCCGGCGAATCCGAAATCCGCCATGTACTTGGGATAGCTGGACGGGTGCCTGCTGGTCATGAATCCCGTCCGACTGGGACAACAGGTGACGCCGGTGACATAGAAGCGGTGGAACCGCGTTCCTTCGGAGGCCAGCTTGTCCAGTTCCGGCGTCCGCGCATAGGGGTGTCCATAACAGGCCAGATCGCCGTACCCGAGATCGTCCGCCAGAATGAAGACGATATTGGGCTTGTCTGCCCTGGGATCAGCCGAACTGCTTCTCGCCAATGCGTTCCTGGCCGAAGCAGACCGGCCAAGCACCGATGCTCCGGCTGTCAGAGCGCATTGCTTCAAGAAGCATCTCCGGTCCATTCTCATGGCAGCGCGCTTATGCATAATTGCTCCCAATCCAGTGCTCCGTTCGTGAGGGTCCTTGCGCAATCGTAGAATTCCTACTGGCCTTTCGCGCAGCGATTATAGCATCCCGGTTCATCACGGATGCCGGCATATTGGCCGACAGCCCCCCTTTTCTGCGCAAGACCGGCGGCAGCGTGAGCTGAATCCCATCCTGCCAGAATGGCGGGCACAGGCGCGTAGATGGCAAAGCGGATATCACGATAGTGCAAGATAGTATCACTTTTGTGTATTTTTTTCCTCCAGAAAAAGCACGATACTATAGTATTACGCTCGGTGTGCGTCCAGAGAACATCCGGAGAGAAGGGACGCCCAAACGTTTGGTTTGGTCACATTTCTAGAGAAGGAGGACTGTTATGTTGAAGAGAGTGTTCTATTTCGCATTGGTTCTTATGTTTGCCTGCAGCGCGTCAGCAGATCTGGTGGGATACTGGTCCTTTGATGAAGGGGCTGGCACAGTAGCCAATGACGGTTCCGGCAACAACAACCATGGCGAGGTCGTGGGTGGCGCGCAGTGGGTCGCTGGCAAAATAGGCGGCGCTCTGGCCTTTGATGGTGTGGACGACATGGTGGTCGTCGAGCAGAACATCGGATTGCCCATCTACAACAACGGCACTGATAATGCCTGGTCGGTCGCCATGTGGGTCAATGGCGCTCCTCAGAACGACATGCGGGTCTTCTCCGAGGGTTCCACGACCAGCAACAACCCGTTGTTCAATTTGGGTACGAAGAACGATGGTGCGACCGGGCAGCTCGATGTCTATATTCGGCCCGCCGGCTTGGGCCACACCTTCTCTGACGCAGAACCCTTTGACGAAACCTGGCACCACATCGCATGGGTAGATGAGAATGGAACTGTCAGGGTCTACATAGACGGAGTGCTCGACGGCGGGAACTTCGACTATACCCGGGCGGAGTTGGATCTGAACACAACCACCATCGGTGGAATCCTCCGGGCTAACCCGAGCCATTGGTTCACAGGCATGATCGACGATGTCCAAATCTACAACCACGCACTGACTGCGGACGAGGTATTGGCGGCCATGAAAGGTATTAGCAAAGGTATCGCCACCGACCCCGCTCCTGCTGACGAACAAACCGACATCCCGCGTGATGTCGCGCTGAGCTGGACCGCCAGTGAGAATGCCGTCACCCACGATGTGTACCTCGGCACAGTGTTTGACGACGTCAACGACGCCGACCGTGGCAATCCAATGAATGTGTTGGTCAGCGAGAGCCAGACGGCAACCAACCTTGATCCCGACGGCCTGCTTGATTACGGCCAGACCTACTACTGGCGGATCGATGAGGTCAACGGCGCGCCGGACAACACGATCTTCAAAGGTGACGTCTGGAGCTTCACGATCGAGCCGTTTGCGTATGCGATTGAGGGCGTTTCGGCCACCAGCAACGGGACCCCTGACGCGGGCTCCGCTGTGGAGAACATGGTCAATGGATCGGGTCTCGACGCCGATGATCTGCACTCGACCGAGAGTTCCGACATGTGGTTGGCCAGCGCCCCGGCCGACGAGCCGCTGACGATCACGTTCGAATTCGACCGCGTGTACAAGATGCATCAGATGCTGGTTTGGAACTACAACGTCGCTTTCGAACTGCTGCTTGGCTTCGGCGTCAAGGACGCCACCGTGGAGTATTCGACCGACGGCGCCGAGTGGACCGTTCTGGGCGATGTGGTGTTGACCCAGGCTCCGGCAACGGCCGGTTACGCCGCCAACACGACTGTTGAGCTTCAAGGTGTTCCCGCTCAGTATGTCCGGCTCACCATCAACGGCGCGTTCGGCATGATGGGCAAGTACGGGCTGAGCGAAGTCCGCTTCACACAGATCCCCGCCCATACCCGCGAGCCGGACCCGGCCGACGGAGAAGCCGACGTAGCCGTCAACGAGACGGTTCTCAGTTGGCGAGCCGGTCGAGACGCCGTATCGCATGAGGTGTCTCTCGGCGCCGATGCCGACACGCTGGAGCTGATCGACACGACCAGTGGGACCACCGCCGATCCGGGCGTCCTCGATTTGGCGGCGACCTACTACTGGAAAGCCGACGCGATTCAGGATGCCGAATCCTGGGAAGGCAATCTCTGGAGCTTCATGACCCAGACCTACCTGGTCGTCGACGGCTTCGAGAGCTATATCGACGACGAGGGCGGCCGGATCTACGAGACCTGGGTCGACGGCTATGGCGTCAATGGCAATGGGTCGACCGTCGGTCATCTCGAATCGCCGTTTGCCGAGCAGGATATCGTCAAGAGCGGCAAGCAGTCCATGCCGCTGTTCTACGACAACAGCTCCGCCGCGATGTCTGAGGCCGAACTCACCCTGTCTCAAGACTGGACGGCCAGCGGCGTCAAGAGCCTGACGCTGTCCTTCCAGGGCGCTGCCGACAACACGGGCGGTCAACTGTACGTCAAGATCAACGGCACAAAGATTGCCTATGACGGCGCCGCGGCTAAACTGACCAAGGCGGGCTGGAATCTCTGGAGCATCGATCTGGCGACGGCGGGCAACGTAAGCAATGTCACCTCGCTGATCATCGGCGTCGAAGGTGCCGGAGCGAGCGGCGTCGTGTACATCGATGACGTTCGGCTCTACCCTGAGGTCCTGGCGTATCACAGGAACGCGGACATCACCGGGCCGGACGACACCGTCCAGGGTGTGCCCAATGACGATGATTGGCCTACGAATGAGCATCCGGCGCTGGCGGTCGACGACGACGTCAACACCAAGTACCTGCACCGCAAGGGCGGCGCCGTGGCCACGGGTATCCAGATCACCCCGGCGGCCGGCGCTACGGTTGTGACCGGCATCGCGCTGACGACGGCCAACGACGTACCGAGCCGCGACCCGATAACCTTCGAGCTGTCCGGCTCGAACGCAGGGATCGATGGGCCGTATACGTTGATCGCAACCGGGGATATTGTCGATTTCGCCGGTGAGAGCGATTGGCCGCGTTTCGCGAAAAACGAGACGGCGATCCTCTTCGACAACGACGTGGCCTACACGCATTATCAGATCGTCTTCCCGACGCTCCGTGGCGCCGATCAGACGCTCATGCAGATTGCGGAGATCGAACTGATAGGCCAATAAGAACCCTCAAGTGAGATTCTTGGGTGGATCTCACCTGAATTGAGCGCCTCATTGGGGTCTGTGTCCTGACTCAAGGGACACAGGCCCTTTTTGCGTTTTTGTGTGGCGGTTTGCGTTTTCGCTCGATCTGTGTCGGTTTTCGCCAGTTGGGACAGGCGTCCGGCTAAAGGCGCTTCGCATTTGAGCCGATGCAAAGCACGTGTATGCGCCGAAAATGTGTTGCCTCGCGAGCCCGGATTGGGTACAAAGGATGTTATCGGAGGCACACGGGAAAGGTCCTGTCAGTCCTTGGCGGCCGGATGGCCGGCGAAGGGCGACAGGCCGAAATCACGCAGTGCGTTAGTGTCGGAGGACCTAACACGATGTGGCATGCGGACACGTGGCTTGGCGAACAGACGCCGTCTAGAGGTAGCGATCTAGTGTTCCGCACCATTTCTACGTACACATTCTGTCTGTCCACAGCAAGAAGGAGGTGAACGCCCGAACCCAACCACCGTCATGTACGTGGGGGATGACTCATGCAATTGCTGCCGCCTGTGATGGCTCTCCAGCGGAAGGAGGATCGCGGTGCGGTGGGCCGTGTTTCGGCGCGTGCCGAAGCCGGAGTTCTTGTTACCTTCTATCTGGATCTAGGAGGAATACGAATGAACAGGTTATTGTGGGTATTCGTCATTGCATTGGTAATCAGTACGACGGCTTCGGCTGTTGACATCGCCATTTCCACGAAGGCGGGTTGGTGGGGACAAGCTGACGCCGACCGGGAAATGCAGGAAATTGTGGACAACGTGCAGGGGGCGTCTGTTGAAATCTTCACGGTAGATGATCTGGATGCTCTCGCTGACTGGATCGAGGAGCATACGGGTAATGGTGCGGCGGACCTGCTGATCATGTGTGGGAATTTCCCAGACACCATTTATCCGGCGGGCAATGCAGAGCCTGATGGGTCCTTGGCGGAGTTGTTCCTGGATGATGGGAATACCATTGTCAACACCGGTGACTACATCTTCTACGTTGGAACTGCTGCCAACAATGACGCCGGTGGACTGCAGAATATGATGGACATTCCCGGTATCGCTATGTGGGGCGACGGCACCCCCTGTGTTCCCACGGCTGAAGCCCAGGAACTCACCCCCTCTCTGGTGGATGTTCCCAGTACCCGTCCGTTCTTCCTGGACCAACTCGAAGGCGATTGGTATCCCGAGCTGATCCTTGGTCAATCTGCCGATGGGAACGCTTGCGATCCCATCATCGTCCGCAACTCAGAAACGGGCGGTCGCCTGGGGATTTTCGTTCAGGTGAACGCCGTGCTCACTGACATACGCGGTGAAGTGATCAGTGAGTGGA
>JANQFY010000018.1 GCA_028277585.1 Sedimentisphaerales bacterium | reverse complement strand
GTTCGCCCGCGCGTTGGTGGCTTCCGCGCGGCGCCGGGTCTCCTGAAGCAGACGACGAATCTCGTTGACTTCGAGGATGCTTGACTCGATCTCCGGCGGTTTGCCCTTTTCGGTTGTGCTCACCATGCCGGGCAAGAGCAGCTTGGTGACGCCTCCCGAGGCGACTTCAATGGACCCGGAGTGAAGGTGCACGCGGGTCTGTTTGAGACCGGTGGGCTTCTCGACCACGCGCACGTCCAGGGTCGTGCCCAGGATCTTGATCGCGGTGCCGGGGGCTTCGACCATCAGATACTGCTTCTCGGGTTGCTTCTGAGCGGCGATGGCGACGGCGCCCTTTGTCAGTCGGACGATGTGCCCTTGTTTCTGGCGGTCGAGTTGCATGACCGTGCGCGGACCGGGTGTCACTCGGCTCTCATCCGTCAGGACCACCTGAGCCGTCGTCCCGGATCGCGTCTGGACCCATTGCTCGCTGTGCAGGCTTCTCTGGCCCTCAGCCAGTTGCACGTCGGCGCCATTACTGACGAGCACCAGGCCGCGGATTTCGGTGAGCGTCCCGATCGGTCCGTCACTATCGATCAAGCCGTGGCGCCCGATCAGAATCGCCATCGCCAGGACCGCCGCCGCGGCGGTGACGCGAATGAACCAGCGTTTGTGCATCCTCGTCTGTCGCTGCTGTCGGACCTGCCGGCCGACCGCCCGGGCCAGACGCTGCTCGAAATCCGCAGTCCCTTCAGCGCGATCCATCGAGAACATCTCCGCCAGATTACGATCCAGGGCGTTCTGTTTGTCGTTGTCGTTCATAATAGCGCCTCGCAACGTGGGTCGCCCGAGTGCCGGGTTTGTGCGAGTAGGGCGATCTTGAACGCCCGCCGAGCCCGGGAAAGCGACGATTCAACGGCCTTCTCCGTTTGCCCCATGGCCCGGGCGATCTCTGAGACCTTTCTGTCCTTGAGATACTTCAGTGTCAGCACATCGCGATGGCTCGGACGCAGGCCGTAGAGGATCTCATGGATCAGCCAGCGTATTTCCTTGCGGGCCATGACCTGGGGCGGGATCGGCGCCTGGTCGATCTGCTCCAGACTCGCCCGCGCCGCACCGTCAATGGCCGAGAGGCGGATGTGCCGGGCGTCCTGTTTGAGCAGGGTGATCGCCTCATTGCGACAGATCCCCTTGAGCCAGTCGGCCAACCGCCCGCGGGTCGCGTCGTAACGATGTATCGATCGCACTGCGCGGGTCAGCGCTCGCTGGACGACCTCTTCGGCCCGTTCCCGGCCGCAATCGAAACTGGCTTGTACAAAGGCTAATAGCATCGGCGCGATCTCTCGACAGAGGGTCTCCCAGGCGTTTGAGTCCATGGAGACCAGCTTGTTCACCAGGGCTTGCTCTTCGTTCGTGCCCATCCACACCTCAGGTCGTTTCCTTTTCACGTCCTTCACCCCTTATACCGCGCTGAGCGCCGGTATCCTTCGCGGAAAATGGACGCCAAAATCAGCGTTGACATGGCAAACCGCCCCGGTACGATGGCGTGTCTGATCGGCGTACAGAAAGCAGGACCGATAACACAGGGCGGCGTGCAGGGCACGGGCCGGCAACAGGTGGCATCGAATTCCGGGAGGTATCGCATGAGAAGAACGGGGACACGACTGGCGGTAGCGTCGTTGATACTGGTTGGCTTGGTTGTTCAGGCGACGGCCCAGGAGGGCTCGTTGACGCCCGAGTGCATCGAGCAGTTGCGCGAGGGGCTCGCGATGGACGCCAACACGCGGGCCATTCGCAACGCGCTGACCAATACGAGCATCAAGTCGATCGCGGAGAACCGCGACGTCCTGGCCGCCCACGACAAGAAGTTCAGTCACAAGGTCAAGACCAGCGGGATCAGCAATCAGAAAAGCAGTGGGCGCTGCTGGATGTTCGCCGGGTTCAATACGATCAAGCCCGTCCTGATGAACAACCTTGACGTGAGCAGCTTCGAGTTCTCGCACATCTACCTGCAGTTCTGGGACAAGATGGAGAAGGCCAACACCTTCCTGGAATACATGATCGAGTATCGTGACAAGGATTGGCAAGATCGGACGATGGTCTTCCTGCTCAGGTCGCCCATCCCGGACGGCGGGTACTGGGAGAACTTCGTCGATCTGGTCGAGAAGTACGGCGTCATGCCCAAGGAGGCGATGGCCGAGACCGCCAGTTCCGAGAGCACGAGTATGATGAACAAGGCGCTGGCGCGGGTCCTGCGTCAGGACGCGGTCGAATTGCGCGAGATCTACGAGGAGACCGGCTCGGTCCGGAAGATGCGCGACGCCAAGCCGGCCATGCTGGCCGAGGTGTACCACATGCTGGTGCTGAACCTGGGCGAGCCGCCGGAGGAGTTCACCTGGCGTCACAAGGGCAAGATCGAAGACGACGATGAGGATGAGGACGAAGAGGAGTGGGATGACGACGAGGACGAGGATGAGGACGAAGAAGAATGGGACGACGACGAAGAGGGAGATGACGAGGATGAGCACGACGACGATGAGGAGTGGGACGACGACGAAGACGACGAAGAGGATGACGGGTACGAGGTCGAGCAGAAGTGGAGCGAGTTGGGACGCTACACGCCCAAGGAGTTCTACGACGAGTTCGTCGGTCTGGACCTGAGCGAGTACGTCAACATCGCGGACGATCCGATCCGGCCCAAGGACGGGCACTACGAGGTCGCCGGCACCAAGAACCTCTACGATGGGCGCAGCGCTCACTATGCGAACGTCGATATCGAGGTCATGAAGGAGATCGTCAAGAACGTGCTGCTGGACAACAAAGTCGCGTACTTCGCGGCCGACGTCTCCCCCGACCAGGACAGCACCAAGGGGATCATGGCCCGCAACCTCTACGACTACGAGTCGATCTACGACACGGATATGAAGCTCAACAAGACCGAGCGACTCCTGCTGCGCGACAGCACGATCAACCACGGCATGGCGTTCATCGGCGTCGATCTCCGCGACGGCGAGCCGGTCAAGTGGCTGGTCGAGAACAGTTGGGGCAGCAGCCGGGGTAGCGGGGGGCTCTGGACCATGTACGACGACTGGTTCGAAGACAACGTCTACAACATCATGGTCCATCGGGACTATGTGCCAGGCAGGGTGCTGAGTATCCTCGGCAGGCCCGTTAAGAAGCTGCCCGTCTGGGACCCGATGTGGTAGCACGAGTCTGGACGCGCACGCTTAGCAGATAGCACGAGATGACTCGTGGCCAGGCGGTTCACCCGTCAGGTCACGAGTCTTTTTCTTTGCGCTCATCACACGAGGCGATCGGCGTCTATAGACAGGTTTCGCAGCTTAGCCTCCCGGCGTGGCCTCAGGATGACAAGCTGTGTGCCGAGGTACGGCACGTCCATTGAGCACCGAGTGCTGTTTCCTTTCTGTGTGCCTATGGCGACAAAACCTGCTCGAAGGTGGCTTTGAGTCGATCGGTCTTGGTGAAGATGTTCGTCTTGATGCTCATCGTCGCCTTGCCCGCCCCGGCGCTGTGGATACGCACATCGATCGAGCCCAGTTGGGTATCGAACATGTTCTGGGTCTTGTAGATGGCCGAGACGCTGAGCATGCCCTCCAGTTGCGTCACCGTGCCGGTCATCACGGTAGGATTGCCCTGCGTCTGAGGACTCACCCCCGCGCCGCTGAAGCGCAGCGCGCCGTCGGGCGCGATCGACCAGCGAGCGTTCTCAAAAACGCCGCGTAGCTTCGCCTCGGCCTGCGCCTTGGGTCGCTCTTCCCAGTTCATTCCCATCGAAGCCATGATGCCGCCGCCTCGAGACTGCCGTTCCCAGGAGACGCTTTCGATCCGTGTGATCTTGCCCGCGGTTCGGTTGCCCGCCACGTCGGAGAGTCGGATGGCTTGAGCGACCGTGGCCTGGGCGGGCGTCCCGGCCCCGCGTAGGATCGCGACGCCCAGAGGGCGCAGCCGCTCCCCGAAGGGCCAGCGGGCCTGACGCGATCCATCGAGCTTGAGCAAGAGCAGTCCGCCGGTCCCGGTGACGCCCTTGACATACATCTCGGGGTCGGCGACCAGATACGTGTCGTCCGACCATTGGGCCGCCCCGTGGGGACGACGCATCGGGCCCGAGCTTTCGGTAGGCGTCTTGAACGTCAGGTCCTCGAACCGTCCGTCCGGGTGCAGCACGAAGACACCCCCGTTGATGACAGATCTGGTGGTTCGTTTCGGAGCGTGCTCAGGTTTGACGCCGGGGATGGTGGGGCGGATATAGACGTCCTCCGTGCGTGTCCAGACACTGCCCGCGTCGACGAGCACGATGCGCCCGGACGCGTCGACGAGGAGTTGGCCCAGCGTACGCCAGTACGTGTCATGCTCGGCGCCGCCGGGCTGACGGTTGGCGACCAGGCCCTCGATGTTGGCCTGTTTCTGAGATATGTCCACGCCATACAGACCACCCTGATTCTTCCAGATGCGGATTGGCACTTGCCGCCCGGTCGAATTGCCCACGCCGGGACCGCTCAGCCCTTCAATGGCCTTGCTCACATGGCTCGGCGACGGACTCCATGATCCTCCGAATTCCTCCGGGGGGTGACCCACCAGACGCTTGGGGAGATCCAGCATCTGCCCACCTGTGACGGCGTACAGATAGCTGGTGCCCACGATCAGGTTCTTCTGGGGCCCGACGGTCGCAGCGCTGATCTTATACAGCGGCTTGTCCTTGCCGTCGAAGATCCGTCGGAGGTGCCCGCTGGAATCCAACCGCCAGAGGCCCGTCACGGCGTCGGCGATCAGCAGTCGGTTCTGGGCGTCCAGCCCCAGACTGAGCGGGCGACTGAACGGGCCGCCCTGGGTGGTGTTGCGTGCCTGGAAAGCAAGGGCGGCTTGTCCATCGGCGCCGATACGCCAGATCTTGACGGTGCCCGTCAGGAGCTTGGGCTGGTCGAGGACGTAGACGCACTGGTTGACGGGATCGCCCACGATCGCCTGAGGGCTGTAGAACTGAGCCGTCCCGTAGGGGCGAGGCTGTTGGCCGACCAGGCGATATAGACTGGGGTTGTACTTCGCGATGAAGACGATCAGATCGCGCTCGCCCGTCGGTGGGGTGACGTTGGCCTGAACCGAGGCAATGCCCGAGATGAGAACGACGGCGACGCATTTGAGCCAAGAGTGATTTCGCATCAGAATAGCCTTCCGAATCCACACCATGTTTCTCCCGATATCAAGACACAATTGTAATCCCGGATTCCCCAAGTAACCAGTGACAAAAGAACTGTATTCTGATAGCTTGACGTCCATACAGACGTCGCAAGCCAGTTTCAGTCATTTCCTGTGGGGCAATCCAGTCATTAGGGTGAATTATGATCAAAACAAACCACCGTCATTTCATTCAGCTATGTGCTGTGGGTATCGTTGTTCTCGCATTCTGCCTCACGGCCAGCGGGCAAAGTCAATCGGAGGGGAGTCCGGACGAAGTCCTTGCGGGGGTGAAGTCGTTTCTCTATCAGGTTGCCCATCCAGATGGTTCTTTCCGGCCGGGTATTGATCCCGAATACAAAGGTATGTCGGATACGTCCGCCTCGGGCATCGCGGCGCCCACGTACGCCACCATTCTGTGTCGGACATTTGGGTGGTCCTTGCCCTACCCCGGGGAGACCAAGAATCTCATTCTGTCTCTACAGAAGCCTGACGGAGCGTTCTACGCTGCCACCGGGGCCTTCGATCCTAACGCTCCCTTGGCAAAGCTCTACAACACGGTCCAGGCGCTGGTGACGCTGCGTCTGCTAGGCGCTGAGCCCAAGTACGATCCCACGCCGGTCATAGAGTACTTCTTCCAGGGGTCTGAATTCAAAGAACTGCCGCTTTATACGACCAGCTTCTTCCCCCACTTCTACAATGCTCTGGGCACGAAAATGCCCACCCGGATCGATGCCAAAATGTGTGCGCTCATACTGGGCGAACAAACAGAGGACGGCTATCTGAGGAATCACGTCGCTTCCACGTTCCATGCGGCCCATTATTTCCGTCTGACAGGGCGGCCCACACCGAAAGCCAAAGCCATGGTGGATCGGGTAATCAGAGACCAAAAAGATGACGGGTCATGGTGTCATCATCCGCCTGATTGGGATGTCCATGCGGCCTTCGACGCGTTGTTCATCCTGCGCCAGCTATGTGAGCCAGACGACCCGCGTCTTCCTGCGGTTTACCGCAAAGCCAACAAGTGGATACTCCAGTGCAGGAAGCCGGACGGCGGTTTCAGTCACTATCCCCAGAACCCGACCTCAGATGTTGATGCGGTCTATTTTCACGTTGGCGCATTGGTCGAAACAGGATTCTTGCAGCCTCTGAAGAACGTCAAACACGAAGAGCTCCTGGGCTGGGGACATATGATGGTCCCCGGGAAGACCTATTCATGCATCGAATGAATACTTCGTCTTAGCGGCGGAGAGGTGGCTTGGTTCTGGAGGTGGCCCAGGCTGAATGCAATGCCGGAAATAGGAACGGCTGCGACGAATTCGAGCCAAGGGCGTCACTTGATCTTCTTCAATCGATAGCTCTTCCAAGTGGGGCTCTTTCCCCTCAGATCGAGACAGTCGCCGTACTTCGTAAAGAAGAGGCCCGGCTGGTGCTCATCCAGTCGATCTGACGATTGGACCCCACCTTCAATGATCGCAAGATAGCCCTCTTCTTCGCGTACCTTTACCTCCACGGGGGGCAGCCCGAACAGGGCGATCAGAACCCGCGCGTAAGTCTTCAGCTCATGACCCTTCCAGCGGTAACGATACGTTCCCGTGTATTTCTTCCACGCGGGTTGGTACGGCGTGAAGGTATCGGGATCGTACACCGAATCGTTCGGAGAACAGTTGCACCATTTCGTTCTCCACGGCACAGTGTCGAAGTCTTCGTTCCTTCCGATGAGCTTCTCAGTAAGGATGCGCCTCAAGGCCCCGTCCAGCCAGGCCTTTTCCTGTGTCAAAGATGATTCCGGGGAACGAGCCAAGACCAAGCCGCCCAATCCGTACTCGGGATACCACCATCCCAGTGACGTGAATCCTGCGCCGGCGCCGTCGTGGCCCACCTTGTGATTGCCGTCGTTCAACGTTGTGACAATCCACACGCCCAGTCCATAGTCGATCCGGTAGTCCGGCCATGGATTGGTATCCAGAGCAGACGCGGTGTACATCATGTCGAGGAACTTCCCAGCGAGAATCGTGTCTCCGTCGACCTTGCCACGATTGAGATGGAATTGTACGAATCGGGCGAAGTCCTTGGCGTTGGTGAACACACTGCCCGCGCCGCGATAGAAATCGATCAAGCCCATGGATACCTTCACGTGAGGCATGTGCGGCGCTGCTCGGTTGGGGTGCGATTCTATCGTCTCCAGATCCGCCCAAGTGTCAGACATCTTCAGCGGTTCGAAAATGGCTTCCCTCAGGTACTCGGCAAAGGGCTTTCCGGTCTGGACCTGGAGCACATGGGCAACCAGATTCATGCCCACGTTGGAGTAGCCCTGTCTCTCGCCAACCTTATGTTTGAGCCAGACACTTGAAACGCTCTCGATGTGCGCTTCGAACGATGCTTCCGCCTCGTAGAGGTTCCCGACCACCGTGTCATGGGGAAGACCTGACGAATGCGTCAGGAGATGACGAAGCGTTATCTTCTTGTGAGGATCGTCCTCGAAGCGGGAATTGACTGAGAAGTCGGGCACATATTCGATGATGGGGACGTCCAGATCCACCAGGCCGTCTTGAACGGCGAGCATGACAGCCGTACCCGTGAAGACTTTGGTGAAGGAACAAGCCGCCGAGAGCGTTTCAGTAGTCATGGGCGTCGTCCCGCTGTCGCTGTGACCAAAGCCGGCCGCCCAGAGAATGCCATCGCGATCAACCAGCGCCAGCGACAGGCCCGGGATGTCTGCATCAAGCATGAGCTGCGGCACTGCTTGGCGGCTGTCATTGACGATTGCTGTCAGAGCGTCGCTGAGACCGGCGCGGGTGTACTCGTCTTGCAGTTGGGGCTTCGCCGTGTTGCATCCACCGCTCGAGAGTAGCGGCAGAAGTGTCAATATCGCAACGAAGACGCTGGACAGCCTGGTCATGCAACGCTCTCCCTACCTGGGGTTGTACATCCGCACTCAGAAGACAGATGGTTGAAGGGCCTTGATAAGAATCAACCGGCGCCTTCCATCTGACGTCATGATCGATCGTTCCGCACGCAACGCGAACAATCATACCCCAACCAAGACCTGGATTTCAAGGTGTCTGTTCACCAGCATGGGATTCGAGGTCTGTCAGGAACGGAAACAGTGCGTGTCTGTTCAGACCTCGGGCAGCATTCATTGGGACGCCACCCGCCAAGTCTTTCGGGAATGGGAATGGGCCGGATGGCGTGCGCCATCCGGCCCTGCGTGTGGCCAACGAGGTAATCTCCCGGCGGTGTGCCGAGACGTGTGATTACGGCTCGATGGTGACTACTCCGGCCGAGAGGGCGGGCAGCGTGAATTTCATCGCGCCCTGTTCAACTCGGACGGTTGCCGGTTCGACGCGGACGGCGCCGGGCCGATCCAGCGTGTTGCGGGCCTTCAGCGAACCGGGTGCGACCAGTTGCATCGTGGCGCGGGTCGGAACGCGCTTGCCCGTCAGGGTCAGTGACACGTTGGCGGGCGCCTCACCCGGATTGACGCACTTGACATAGAGCGTGCGTCCATCCTGCGCCTTGGTGGCGACGGCGTTGAGCGTCTTGACCTCCGGCTCGATCGCGATCCGATGGGGGGCGTAGTGCTCGCGCCACAGCTTCATCACGACATAGTTCGGCGCCGGGAACCAGGACGACTGATCGAAGTTGATGAACGCGTTGTCCCACCCGGTAGCCGAGACGTGGCGCAGGAACAGGGCGGGCCCGCCGATCTCGAAGATGTCCCCGCAACGCTCGAAGCAGTTGAGGACGCCGCCGGCGTAGAGGCCCGTCCGCCAGTCGGTGCTCTGGGCGTTCCACTCGGAGCAGTAGATGGTCAGCTTCGGATTCTTCGATTTGGCGATCATTTCCCCCGTCTGTTTGATGAAACGCTCGTAGTTGTACGGGCCCTCGGCGAAGCGATCGGGACTCTCATAGTGGTGGATGCTAATGTAATCGATCAGGTCGGCGCATTCCTCGATGACGCGGCGATTCCAGGTGAGGTCGAACCCGCCGCTGCCGCAGGCGGCCAGCTTGATCGAAGGCCAGGCCCGCCGCATCGCCGGCGCGAACTTCTTGATGGATTCGATGTAGTTGTCGACGCCCATCCCCCAGGTTTCGTTGTCGATCTCCCAGTACGTGACATCGTACGGTTCGGGGTGCCCGTTCGCGGCGCGGACCTTGCCCCACTTCGAGTCGGCCGGGCCGTTGCAGTACTCCATCCAGTCCAGGGCGTCCTGCAGGAAGTCGTACGTCTCGGCGTCGTCGTTCCACTGGGGCGTCCCGATATTGACTACGATCAGCGGCTCGGTGTCGACCTTGCGACACAGTGCAATGAACTCGTCGGTCCCCAGGCTGTTGATGTCCAGGTCGTCCCACAGTTCGCGCCGCGTCACGCGACGGGCGTGTTGAGGACCGATGCCATCCTTCCAGCGGTAGGGTGAGGCGAAGCACCCGCCGGGCCAGCGAATGATCGGAGCCTTGATATCATTCACGGCCTGGAGCAGGTCGGGGCGAAAACCGCCTTGGGCCTGCCAGGACTGGGGCATCATGCTGACCTGATCGATCCGCACGTTCGCTTTGCCGTTGACGACGACCTGGAACGTGGCGTTGGCGTCGGAGACCTGGGGTCGCAGCGTGAAGCTCAGTTCGCTCCAATCGGGATCGGGCGGCGCAAGTTGCTGCTGAGCGATGGTCTTGCCGTCGCGGGCCAGTCGCACGGTCAAGCCCTCGGGCGCCGAGCCCTGGGCCCAGAGCGATCCGACATAGGTCTCGCCCGCCAGCAGGTCGAAGTGATCCTGCTCGATACCCGTTGTGCCGCCGTCGTTCTTGATCCGCACGCAGGCATGGCTGTTGAACGCGTCGTTGACCTCGACTTCCGCCTTGCCCGGTCCGAACAGACGCCAGTGTTTGGCGTCGAACTTCGGTTCCAGCGCCGCGGGCAGGCCCGTGAAGAGGATCTTGCCGTCCAGCGTCGTGACCTTGAGATTCCGGAACTTGGCCGTCGTGGACCACGTGCCGATACCAACCCTGCCCTTGAGGTTCGGGGAACGTCTATCGGTGTAGTCGAGCACCTGTTTGCCATCGAGCCAGATCTGACTGTGATTGCCCGCGCAACGCACGCGGATGCGGTGCCACTTGCCGGTCTCGATTCGACCCGGTACAGCCGGACCGACGGCCCCGCGTGCCCGGTCCGGGCCGGCCTTCTCCAGTTGGTGTCGCGCGTTTCCCCAGCCGCCGATGTTGTACCAGTAGTGCACGCGCGGGTTGGTCTCGCGAAAGAGGATCAGGAACCCTTCGGCCCCACCGGTCTTCTGGGCTTCGAGCGTGAACTCGTAGTCGGTCCACGCCGGGTCGCCGAAGACCAGGCGCTGATCGGTGCCCATCCCCGCCTGGACGACCTCGTCGCCCTCGATGCTCCAGCGACCGCCTGAGTTCTCTTCGAAGCTGCGGTTCCAGATGAGTTCACCCCAGAGCCCACCGTTGGCCGAATGGTAGATGTGCTCGAAGAAATGGCCGTACACCTTCTCGTCGATACGATTCAGCACCTTGCCCGGATCGATCGTGTACGAGACCTCGACCGGCGCGGCCTCCTGGGCCGAGGCGACGGCCGCCAGAGACAGCGCCACCGCCATCGTCAGAAGTTTCCGAATCGTTGCCGCTGCGCTTGCATTTCTTCCCATCCAGCACCGCCTTTCCAGAAGGTTGTTCGTGACGCTCTCCCACCCGACCGCCAGGCTGGGAGTTTGCGAATCATGTTGCCTGAGAATATCGAAGGCAAGGCGGTTGCTCAACGCCATTAAACGTTTCGTAGTCACCATATTGCGAACCATCTCGCAGGGTGCATCAGAGGCGTCAGATTGTGCCTTGGCGTCGTGTCTGAGAATTTGGTATACTTAAGGATTCTTGAAAATTGCGTTGTAATACTCGCAGAGGAGCACGAAATATGAATGGGAAGATGGCTTTGATGATGATTCTCAGTTCGATGGTAGCGGCGGCGGCGTTGGCGGAAGACGTGAAAATCGAGGATCCGAACGTCCTGATCAAGACGAGCAAGGGCGATATCGTAGCGAAGTTGTTCGCCTCCGAAGCGCCCAAAACGGTGGCGAATTTCATCGGTCTGGCCGAGGGGCTAACCGAGTTCGAGGATCCCAAGACCCAGGAGAAGGTCAAGCGTCCGTACTACGACGGCCTGATCTTCCATCGCGTCATCAAGAACTTCATGCTCCAGGGCGGATGTCCGCTGGGCCAGGGCAACGGCGGACCCGGCTTCCAGTTCCCCGACGAGATCAACGCCGACGCGCTGGGACTGCACACGATGAAGGCGATGACCCCGCAGGGCCAGCCGCACCAGTGGTTGGGCGTTCGCTCGCAAGAGGACTTCAACAACACCGTTCTGCGGCCCCTCTTCCGAGCGATGGGGATCACGTCCCAGGAGCAACTCAAGACCCGCCAGCAGGAAGTCAACAAGCGCGTGATGGCGATGACGATCAAGGACGTGTACATGAACCTGGGCTACAAGTACGACGGCAAGCTCAAGTCGCGTCCGCCCAAGCGGGGCGTTCTGGCGATGGCTAACTCGGGTCCCAACACGAACGGCTCGCAATTCTTCATCAACCTCGTGGACACCCCCTGGCTGACGGGCAAGCACACGGTGTTCGGCGAGGTCATCAAGGGCATGGACGTCGTCGATGCGATCGGCAATGTCAAGGTCGGCGCCGGCAGCAAGCCCGTCGAGCCGGTCAAGATCGTCTCAATCCGCCTGATCAAAGAGGAGAAGTAGTTCCCAATGGGGAATCGTCGGGTGTGGGTGGCAGCGTCAAGCGAAGCTTGGCGATGGTTCTCTATGAATGCCGATGCCACTCGTCGGCGTGATCAGGAGAACTTCGCGCTCGGCGCCTCGCGAACGGCGGGGTCGACGTTGAAGTAGTCCTCGCTCTGGAAGCCGAAACCACTGGCGATCAGGCTGCTCGGAAACGTCTCGCACTTGTTGCGATAGTCTCGCACGTTGCCGTTGAAGAACCGCCGCGCCGCCTGGATGCGATCCTCCGTATTGACCAACTCGTGCTGCAGCTCCAGGAAGTTCTTGTCCGACTTCAGTTGGGGATAGTTCTCCACGACCAGCATCATCTTCTGCAAGGCGGCGACCAGTTGGTTCTCGTCGGCTGCCTGCTGGCTCGGATTCCCCTGGTTGCCCATGCACTGGCTCCTCAACTGCGTGATCCGCTCGAAGATCTCCTTCTCGTGGGCGGCGTAGCCCTTGACCGTCGCGACCAGGTTGGGAATCAGTTCGTAGCGCCGCTTCAGTTCTGTGTCGATATTGGCCCACGCGTCGCGGATATGATTGCGCAACGCGACCAGGGCGTTGTAGGTCGCAATGACATAGATGATCGGCAAGAGAATGCAGACGGCGGCGATAACAAGCGGGACGAGCATTTTCAACTCCGGGAAAACAGGTAATCGGGTAGCAGTGAGCGAACCTGGATCAGCCTCTGCAGGTTGGGCTCAATCTGCTCGGGCGAGAGCCGGCGTTTGAATGCGACGGCCAGCGAATCCAACTCGATCTCGATCATCAGATCTGGGTTGGCGAGGAGGTATTCGATCATTCGGGCGTTGCACACATCGTAGGCAAACTTTTTGTCTTTGGCGCGGACGCAGAACTTGCGGCTGAACTCGTGCGACTCGAAATCAATGTCGTCGTAGCCGACCGCCTGGGCGATCTTCGAGAGAATGCCCTCGGGACCGATGGTTAGCTCAGAAAACGAGCCCGGCAGACGCAAGACGAAGAACGAGAAGTAGTGGTGGTGCGTCTGGCGGCGTCCCTTTGAGTCGGTCGAGTGCGTCTCATAGTGGTAGTCGAACGCCGTGATCTCGTGGTCCTGGTAGTTGCCCGTCAGACTGTTGAAGGCGTAGCGGTTCGACCCCTGACGCAGCTTGTCGAGGAACTGATACCGGCGGGCGATGTCGCGGTTCTTGCTCGGGTCGAACCGCAGGCCCAGCCGAGCCGCCAGCAGTCCCATCGCCTCGCGGCGCTTCCTCGCCTGGATGTGGCCCACGATCGCGCCCACGATGATCAGGGCGATGATGATAAAGACAATGACAAATGGCATTCGTTCTACCTCCCGTTGCCCGGCCGACTTCTCGGTACCCGACGGTGATTATACACGTTGTCAGGTCCAGGGGAAGGCTATTTGGCGGATGGGGGGACACAGATGACCGACAACAGGTCGATTGTGAGGGCCATGACACACGGGGCCAGCACCATCAACTCTGGGAGAACAGATAGTCGGGCATGAGGGCTCTGACAGCGATGAGTCTGCGCAGGTTCGGCTCGATCTGCTCGGGTCGCAATCGTTGTTGGAATGAGATCGCCAGTGAGTCCCGCTCCATCTCGAGGGTCAGGTCGGTATTGGACAGCAGATACTCGATCATCTTGGCGTGGCAGATATCGTAGGCGAACTTCTTGTCACGCGAACGGACGCAGAACCTCCGACTGAACTCGTGCGATTCGAAGTCAATGTCGTCGTAGCCCACGGCCTGGGCGAGCTTCGAGAAGAACCCCTCGGGACCGATGGTCAATTCAGGAACCGATTTGGGAAGACGCAAGATGAAGAACGAGAGGTAGTGGTGCTGTGTGTTCTTACCCGAACCGGTCCTGTAGTGGTAGTCGAACAGAAGGACCTCGTAGCCCTGATAGGCGCCCGCCATAATATTGAACGCGTAGCGATTCTGACCGGCCCGCATTTTGTCGATGAACTCGTAGCGTCGCGCCAGGTCACGCCGCTTGTCCGGGTCGAGACGAAGGCCCAGTCGGTGGGCCAGCGCGAGCATCGCGGCGCGGCGTTTCTGAGCCTGGCGATGCCGTACGACCGCCATAACGATGATCAAGGCGAGAAAACCGATGAAGATCACAAATTGCATTCGCTCTGTCTCCCTGACTTCCGAGCGGATCATTTGACGTCCGATGGCGATTATACACCTTGCCCCGCTGGGCGAAAGGTAATTTGGTTGATGGGGGGACACTCATGCCGGTAGACTGACGCCCGTATCCTTCAACACGAGCATGAGTTCGAGGAGCTTCATGAAGACGCCCAAAACGCAGATCGTCGCGACGATGGGGCCGGCCAGCGCTAACGCCACCGCCTTACGAAAGATGTTCGCGGCCGGGCTGGACGTGGTTCGGCTCAATTTCTCACACGGTAGCCACGCTCAGCACGCCGAGTCCATCGCGCTGGTCCGCCAACTCAACAAGAAGTACCGGCGCCACATTCGTATTCTGCAGGACCTGGCGGGCTTCCGCATTCGCATCGGGTGGTTCCCGGATGGCGAACCCCGCCCCCTGGCGACCCGCTCGACCGTCTGGCTGACCAACGACGAGACGGCTCCCAACGCGCGGACCATCCCGTTCGACTATACGGGCGATTTGACGCGGATCGAGCCGGGCCAGTTCATCTACATCGACGACGGCAAGCTGGCGCTGCGCGTCAAGGAATCGTCACCGACCTCTCTGAAAGCCGTCGTCGTCGAAGGGGGACTCCTCAAGCAGCGCAAGGGGATCAACATGCCCGGCGCCAATCTCGAATTCGACGCGATGACGCCCAAGGACCTGGAGGATTTGCAGTTTGGCCTGGAGCATGAGGTCGACTACGTGGCGCTGTCCTTCGTGCGCGACGGGCAGGATGTCAGTGACGTCGCAGCGCGGATCAAGCCGCACCGGCCCCTGTGCAAGATCGTTGCGAAGATCGAGAACCGTCAGGCGATCAACAACATCGACGAAATCATCCAGGCTGCCGACGGGATCATGGTCGCCCGGGGTGACATGGGTGTCGCGATCCCCATCTACGAGGTGCCCATCGTTCAGAAACAGATCATTCGCAAGTGCAACGAGGCCGGCAAGTTCGTCATCACCGCCACGCAGATGCTCGAGCACATGACCGAGTACAGCCGGCCCACCCGCGCCGAGGTCACCGACGTCGCCAACGCCATTCTCGACGGGACGGATTTCGTCATGCTCTCCGGCGAGACGGCGGTGGGGCGGTACCCCAGCGAATCGGTCCACATGATGAACGAGATCATCAAGTTCACCGAGCAGTCCCGCGCGGCCCTATAGGGCGAGCGTCCCCTGGATTCGACGAGATGTCGTAGGGTGGGTCCTTGACCCACGCGGTCCTCCGGTGTGGGTTCGTTTGACGCGTGGGTTGAGAACTCACCCTACATTCCTTGGTGTTCAACGGTGGGCACGCGGGGTGATGACAAGATGGGTGGCAGCGTCAAGCCGCAGCAAAGCGGAGGCTTGGCGATGGTGGATTCGAACGCGTCACGCGCAGTGTGTAGGATGGACTTCAGCCCATGCGGTCCTGCACAGAATCAGCACGGGTAAAGCCCATCCTTGTATCTTGATTGTCTCGTGCTACGGTGTTGGATTGTTGTCCGACGCCTGGTGTTCGGGCCGGTGTGTGGGTGGCCACCCACACACCGGCGGCGACGTCGAGATCGTCCCATCCTGGGGCCCAGAGCCCGAC
>JANQFY010000436.1 GCA_028277585.1 Sedimentisphaerales bacterium | reverse complement strand
TGTCGATCAGAGCGAGGTGGGCTTCGACATCCGTTGGCTCGATCTTGACCACGCGGAGCAGTTTCTCTTGGGCTCTGTTCCGGGCCTCGGCGGTCGCTTCTTCCGGCCTCGTCGGATTCAACAAGTACAGGGCCTGCAACTTCATCAATTCTGGATCATCGGGCATCAGGGTTTGCAGTTCGTTCAGGAGTTGTTTGGCCTTCGCCTGATCGCCGGATCGGTTCCGGAGGAGATACACCCGCATGAGGTTACGCTTCAGGGTCAGGCCCTCCGGGTCTCTGGCCGGCCTGATGACGCCGTCCTTGAGCTTCTTGAGGCCTTCCTCGAGTGCCTCGACGGCGCTGCCAAGTCGCTCCGTCCTTGCATAGAAGTGTCCGAGCAAAACGTAGCCTGAAATGGCTCTGTCGGGATCCTCATCCGCGGCCATCCGTTCGTAGTCCACCTGGGCCTCCTCAAGCTTGCCTTCCCGGGTGAGATAGGCGGCGCGCATCATGAAGGCGTCAAACTCATCTTGGCTGGCCACGAAGTCATCGAGGATTTTTTGGGCCTCAGCCTGGCGGTTCTCAGCTCGTAGGATCGACGCCCTGACTCCGGTTGTGACCAGCGTGCGTGAGGTGATTTCTTCCGCCTGGTCCAGATAGGCCAGCGCCTGGTCCACGTTGCCCTTGTCCTGCCAATAGAGAAGGCGGGCCAAGAAGACGCGTGACTTCGCGTCCCGGTCGTCGTTGGCCACCCGCAACTGCAGTTCCTCAATGGCCCGTGAGAATTCTCCGGCCTGCAACGCCCCGCGAACGGACCACGCGCTCTTGACTCGACTGTCTGCCTCGACCTCCTGGCGTACCTTCTCGGCATCAGCCAGACGGCCTTGCTCTTCAAGCAGGGTCATCAGTCTATCCGCCACATCGGTGGCCGACGGGTTCCGGGCGAGCGCCTGCCGGCAGACCGCCTCCAGTGCCTCAGGATCATCGAGCTTCTCGTACATCTGCGCCATCAGCAGGGGCGGCGCCGACCATTGGGGGTCTGCGCTGATGCAGTACTCCAGTAGACTGGCAATGCTCTGCTGTTTCGAACGCCACTCCGCCGATGAGAGCCAGATCCCTGCCTGATGGAGGCGCCATTGGAGTCCGTTCTCGCCCTCGGCATCCTTCAATTCCGCAATGAGTCGGACGATCTTTTCCTCGACACCATTGGGATCAGAGGTCCGATCGTATCCGCTCCTGCCCTGCCGTGTCTCCATGAAGCTCAGCAGGAGCGCGCGCGCCCGGATCTCGCGCTTGTCCGTCTTGGCTTGATGCTCCAGCAGTTCGATCGCCGTCTCTTTGTCTCCATACATGTGCTCCAGGACGGCACGCCGCATCAGCACGGCGCGCGCTTCCCATCGGCCTGATACGGTGTCTTTGGCTTCCCTGAGACACTCCAGGGCTAAGGACGGCTCGTTGTTGGCAACGTACAGACCCGCCAGGGCCAACCAGGGCTCGGCGGTCTCCGGATGCCGTTCGCACGCCCTCCGGCATTCACTGATGGCCTCGGGCAACCGCTTCGTTCGGTAGTAGTGCCTGATCAGTTGCATCTCGGCCCGCAGGGGCTCTTCGCACTCCTCGATAGCCAGCTTGAGCTCTTGTTCAGCTTTTTCCGGCTCCTCCAAGTACACGGCGATGATCGCCTGCAATATGCGGATGTCCACACGATCGGGATTCTTGCCGCGCAATTCAGCTAGCTCGTCCGACAGCACTTTGAGCTTGGCCTTGTCCAGCCTCCGCTCCTGTTCGACCGCGAGGTAAATGCTCGCTTCGATCCGAAGCAATCTCAGAACGATGTCGGTAGGATCCAGGGTCTGCCCCAGCCGAGCCGTTTCGAATGCGCGGTTCCAATCGCGAAGCTTGAGGTATTCCTTGGCCAACTGCAGTGTCATCTCCGGATCGCGCGGATCAATGCGCAGGTAGCTGATCAGAGCGCTCACAGCCCGACGGGTCTGATCGGTACGGCTGAACGCTCGCGCCAGCAGGCGCCACAGGTCAGGCCTCGATGCATCGACGGCAACGATCGGTTGAAGGGCATTGATGACGCCGTAGGAGTCTTCTTCGGCTGCCGCAACGAGAGCGCGCAGGTAGGCCAGAGAACCTTCGGCCTCCACTGTCTGCTGCAAGAGGTACAGAGACTCCTCGTATTCATCGTAGCCACGGCGCGCCGCCTCCGCCCGCCCCGCGATGACATAGACCTGAATCGCCGTCGGAAGAACCTGGAGCCTGTGTCGCCTCTCCTCAAGCGTCTGGAGGATGGCATCGACCCGATCCACCATCTCGGCCAGACGGCCCCGCCACCGACTCAATTCGGAAGTCATGAGGAATCTGTTTGCGACCCAATCATTGTAATCGAGGAAGCGTTCCTCGATCACCTCGCGCGGGAGACGATCGGCCGCTGCCAGCTCGGCTTCCGCTCGGTCGGGATCACCATGGTTGAGCCACTCGCCCGCCAGGACAAACCGAAGCCTTGGATCATCCGTGCCCAAATCGTCGGCCGCCAACAGATCCACTCTCGCCGATTGCAGCAGTTCATCGCGCAGGCGTTCAGGAGGAATGGCCCTCACAGTGATCTCGTTCGCATACCTCAGGAATCTCTTCCAACCTGGTGGGCTGGCAATGTCCATGGACCCAACCTTGTCCGCGAACTCCTGCAGTTGCCGGCGCACCTTCTGCTGATCGACGGTCTCATTCCCAGTCTCTTCCTGAGGAACGAGCGCCAGCAATTGCTCAGCAAATGTCGTGACATCAATCTCATTCCTCACGAGTTTCCGCGCGAGAGAGATAGCCACGACCCGGAATCGTTCGCGAGAGCCCTCGGTCGTCCGGTAGAACCGCGCGCGATGTACGCGTGCTTCGGGATGCTCTGGGAAGTAGCTCACGGCGCGGTCGAGCCACGACAAGGCAGTCGAGATACTGTCCGCAACGTCGCGGTCACCCGCGATATCGCTCAGTGACATACAGGCGCGCATGTATTCATCCGGGTATTGCCCCGGCGCGCCGGTTGATGCGCTCTTCGCGATTGCCTTGTCTACGTCCGCCACGAAGTCCTCGAGCCAGTTGCCCGCCTCGTCCATCCTATTGAGGCCGATCAGGGCGTCCGCATACCATAGCTTGGCTTTCGCATCGTCAGGGTTCTGCTCGAGCCTCTTCTCGGCTATGTAGGCGAGTTCCTCGAAATCCCGAATCCCGCGATACAGCATGGCTAGCTCGCTGTAGACTTCCTCATCAGCCGGCGCGATCTGGAGAACGCGGCGATAGGCTCCGATCGCCCAGCCAATGGCACTGCCCTCGATCGGACGAAGCGACAGTTTGGCCTCGGCGCATTTCTTCCACACGTCGACATCCTCTGGATTGCGGGCGAGGTATCCGACCAAGTGCTCCACAGCGGTGGGCCAATCCTGCTTCTCAAAGGCGGCTGTCCCTGCGGCCAAGTCACGTTCGGATAGAATGCGTCGACGAATGTGACGGGCGGCTACGAGTGATACGCCAAGCCCTGCGGTTACCACGATCAATATGATAAGCAGTTTGACGTTAACCTTGCCGTGTGTAGTCCTATAAGGCATCATCTGTCCCTTTTACGGTATCCTGTGTTTCTTTCCCTCTGGTATACCTGGGGATCGGCATCTCAGAGGCCGTGCCTTAGCGGAACCTACGCGTGGTCGATCGGCACGGGACGTGAATTGGGCGAGAACCGCCTTGAATGGGTCAACAAGGGGAAAGCGATGCGCTCTTCAATGGGAGATGCGACGGAGGAAACGACCTGTTCTCGTCCTTAGTCGCGGCCTGCTGCCTTCAGAGGGGCCACGATTCTCATACGTGTTTCGGACAGAATGAGAACTGCCCGCGAAGGGCCCTGTTGAGGGCCTTCGCGGGCAGCAAAATCACTGATTCGCAACCGCGCTCTTGCAGCGGCGTGTTATGCGGACTTTCTGCGAAGCTTCAGACCGGCCGCACTGAGACCGAGCATGCCCAGCCAGACGGCCGCCGGGACGGGAACGCGGACCACCCAGTCCTGATACTGACCACCGAAGTCCTTCGACTGCTGGATTTCGTCATTCGTCAGGGCGGCGTACTTGCCGCTGTAGTTCGCGCCACCGTCGATATTGTCAAGCATCAACTGAGCGGCTGTAAGAATGTCACTCGTGGCTTCCGCATAGAACTTGCCATCGTCGATGTCCAACCCCGTCGCCGCGGTCTTCGGGTCATCCGTGGTCACGCGCGACTCATCCACGACTTCCCACACCGCCAGCTGCAGTGCCGCCGCCTGAACGGCCGACATATTGTCCGTCCAATTCTCGTCGAGCAGCTCAGCCAGATACCGAGCCCTTGTCTCGCCCATCGGTCCGGCCCACGCGTCCGGCGCACTCTCGAGTGAAACCACGTCGTAGTTGATGGTGTCGCCAACATTGGACGTGGTGTCAGCGACGTCAATGCAGAACGCCTCGATTGAACCGGTCAGGAACGGCTCCCATGAGACGGGGACACCCGTCACATTCGCCAGATCGAGTTGGGCTGTCCCGGCCACCGTGTTGATTGGTGCGGTATACGTGTAGATGACCACATTCGTTTGGGGCGAATAGTCCTGATAGGTGACATCCACCGTTCCATACAGATCCGCCATCGCGGGCACGGCCGCAGAACTCAGCAGTGCCAGAACGACCAACCATACCAATTTCTTCTGATTCGACATCATTCTATCTATCCTCCAATCTCGTTGAGAGAGATGGTCAAACTGATTTTTTGCGGAGCCGATGACCGGCTACGCCCAGACCCAGAACGCCCAGCAGCGCTGCGGTGGGAACAGGAACCACTGCGGGCGTGTCGCAGACCACGAGATTGTCCATCCCAACGTCTCTGACACCACTGTCACTGAACGTGATCAGCGTAGCGCCGGTATCCCCGAAATCCAGGTCAAAGGTGAATCCCGTGTTGTTCCCGAGATCGTACGAGTATGTGTGCGTGACCGTGCGGTACACCCAGTAACCGTTCCGTACCTTGACCCAACGGTGTCCATTCCAACGCCATTCGGCAGGCACGTAATAATCTCGTTCTCGCGTCGTATACGTACCGGTGCCAACGCCAAAGCTGATGGACCAACTGTTCAAGTACGCACTCGCTTCCGGGTTTTCCACACTTCCGTAACCGGCGCCATACCCGGTGATGACAAAATCATCCCCTGACGTGGCGTCGAAAACGTAGCCGTCACCGGAAATGGAGTAGATCGGATTCTCCGAGAAGAGAATCTCGGCATCTCCGCTGCTGGCCGCGACGCGTATGAAGTTGTCATACTTGCTCGCTTTTCCAATCCAATCGACGCTCGTATCGTCGTTGTCGCGGATCCCCGCGTCGTCAACACTGACAGTGGAACCATAGACACCCGTCATGTAGGCACTGATCTTCGAGTTACTGTCCGTGTTTTCAACAGAGGGCGACCCGCCATCGAACGTGAACGTGTACAAATCGGCCTGGGCCACGCTGACCACGCACGCCGTCAGAATTGCTATTAGAGTCAATCGTCCCATGACACACCTTCCTATTCCGTAGCCATCCATTTTCGCTCTTGCCGTCGTCCGCGAGAGTGATACGCATCAAGCGAATTCTCGCGGGGCGACACCGACCCGTGTTGCGGTCGGCAAATACCCATTGGCTAGGAACGGCGCGGAGGCGCCCGGGAAGCGAGAACGCTGGGAGTGTACTGAGAACACCGCCAGTGCGGTATGATCGTTCCGTGGCGGTGTTGCGGTATGACTGGAATCTCGCCGCTGTCTGGCTGAACAAAGCAGATCGCGGCAAGACAGTGAGCATCGGGCCCCACGACATGGCTGTGGCCGATTTGCAGCGGAGCGCCAGTGTGGTACCATTCCGGTATGAAACCGAGCGAAGGCCTTCTGACCAATTGGCCGGATCGGCATACACCCAGGCCGATCAAAGCATAGAGGCACAGATCCAGGCTGTTAGAGCGATCGACCAGGGGCTGTACGATCGGCCCTTCACTCGCCACTTCCTCTTCATCCGGCGAGGCGACAGTCCCGATGCCTTCAAGATCCGGCACGGCTGTCGCAGAAGACGCAGCCGGAACTTCCCGAAGATCGGATGGGATGGCGACCCCATCCGTCTGCAACGAAGAAACGGGCATCAAGTCGGCCTGCACCACTCCCGCCACAGCTAGCGCTGCCACGAAAGTCGCAACTATGTTTCGCCGCTTGATCATAGCGCCATCACCCTGCTCTCAACAGTTACCTACGTATCCTAAGTGTCCCATATACATATGGGGCAAGTCAAGGGGAAGTTCTGGAAAAAGCCAATCTCTCCGGATACTCCCGCCGGACCCGCACTTTCTGGTTCGGGATCCTTGGCTGTAAACACTGTTTATAACAAAGGTTAACGGTGAATCTAGGCCGCCGAAGTCAGCCTTCGCAGACGTCTGGAGGCAACTCCCAGGCCGATCATTCCAAGAAGCACCGCACCAGGCACAGGGACTCGAACAACATAGTCCTGATACTTCCCCAGAGCGGAGATCTCGTCGGTTTGGTGATTCGTCAGCGCCAGGTAACCGGAATAGCTGGAGCCACTGGTGATCGAATCGAGCATGGTATTCGCCAGATTCCGGGCGGCATTGATGCTGGTGTTGCCCGACCGGGCGAAGAAATCGCCCGTCTTGACGTTGTACTGAGTCGGATCTTCCGAACCCTCATCCACAACTTCCCAGACGGCCAACTGAAGAGCCGCGCCTTCGATATTCGTATCCAGATCGTCGTTCCACCAGGCGTCCAGCAATTCGGCCAAATGACGGGCCTTGATCGCGCCCATCGGCCCGGCGCCGGGATCAGGTGCGTCGCCCAGGGCGACGGGATCATACTCAGCAAACTTGCTAGGATTGACGTCCCAGATGTCGATGCAGAAAGCAGGCTTGATCCCATCGAGCCCGGGTATTCCCGAATCCTTGATTTCCAGGTTGTACACGCCGGCATCGGTCCACCCGTCATAGCCTGTGCTCTCGACGCGAAGGGACAGCCCCGGCTGGACAACCGTCTGTTTCAGTTCGAGGCCCGCCAGCACCGGCGTGCAACAGAAGGCCGTAATCACCCCAAGAAGTACTACTCTCTTCATCGCTCCCCGCCTCCACGAATCTGATCGCCAGGAGAGACCCCTCTCCTGACAGGGTTGCTATCTTCAATAAATTGACACCAGCTCATTGTAGCAGAAGAAATACGATCCTTCAAGTCTTCGGTTCGTGTTAAGAGAGAAAAAATGCGGCATCTAGGCCCTCTTTGGGGCGGGGCGGGTTCTTGAGACAACTGCAGCTTTACTATCGGACTCGGAGACAATCAAATCGTCCATAAGTCTCAGTTCGCCAAAGATAATCATCACAGCAACCGGCATCATCACCAATCCTGCGAAGTCGTGGAAGAACTTCTCGCCGACCTCCGAACCGGCCCAGACGATGAGAATCGCGGTGATGAATATCCGCAGGACATTGCATAGTACGGCGATCGGAATACTCGATCCCACCACCACCGCCTTCTGCCAGCGCGGCCGCCTGACCATGTAGGCAATGAAGGCGGCGACAATGATGAAAGCCGTTAGCATACGCAAACCACTGCAGGCCTCCAACACGCCTAGAGCGTGTTCGCGAATGTAGATGACATGGCCCTCGCGACGAATGCCGCTGAAGAACACTTCCAGTAGGAAGACGGATCCGGTGGTCGCCGTCTGACGCAACGGCCCACTGATACTGTTGTGGATCTGGCCCGGGAACGGCACCATGAGTAGGAGGAACAATAAAATCCAAATGGTGCGCCGGACGGCCTGCCAGCCGGCGACGAAGACCACCAGGGCCCAGACCGTCAAGACGAGCGAATACCTCTCAGCGGACTCAAATACGAAGAGGAGTCCAAAGGCCCTCCCCAACTGAGCCAGTGTTAGCAGAGCGATGCCCGCCCACCAACACGGTGTTAGAGCGCATTGAGCCAGCTTCTTGCGTTCGACCCAGAGAAAGACCAGAACGACGAGCGGAACCAATTGCCCTGCAGAGTAATCCTCGTTACGCTGCCACTCCGTGAAGAGATCGAGCATGGTCCCCGAGTACGACCACGCAGTAGCAAGTACCAGGATCGCTCCAGCAGCAATCAGGCCGACAATGCCGTTTTGTCTCGGGTCGGCCGCGACGCGGCGTGGCCGACGTCGGCGGTGAATAGGCTTGGTAACCACGCTTAACTCCCCTACTGATAGACCAATCGGAGATCGGAATTCCTAATTTGCAGCCTCAATGTCGGTAGGTTCCTGGAAAAGGCCGAGCAGCGGCCCTGCCGAATCCCGGGCGAAGTCGAACACCGTCTTCTCCACGGCGTTGGCGCCCGGCGGCGTCCGAACGGCCGCCACGACTTGAACCTGCGTCACATAGCCAATCCGGTCTCGGATCCGGTACCGAAACTGGCCGACATTCTGACAGTATTGCCCGTCGACAATGTAGTAGTAGACCACGATGACACGATCGGTCCCCCGCGAGAAGCCCATGACGTTGCACTTGAAGGACAGGTCGGAGGTTGGCGACAATTCCTCGACGCGCTGACTGGCCAGGGTGTATCCATTGCCAACATAGCAGACCTCGGGACGATGGGGCATGAGGTCACGCACCTGGACGCCGGAGGCCACCCACAACGAGACCGCCTTCGCGCCGTCCTCTTTCTCGTAGCGCCGGCTCAGACACGCGTCAGTGTCTGTGGCGGCAATGACATCGGCGTCCATCGGCACATCCTGCCCTTGCCACTCAGCGATTCGCAGAGGCAACCTCCCCAGCGTTTCCTGGGTGACGGGGTCTGTGTCTACCGGCGCCTTCAAACGCGCTGCGACTGCGCGGTACCCGATGCCAAGGGCCATCATGACCGCGCTCGCTACGACCGCGGCCACAACCACAGAACGCTGATTCGTTCGGTTGTCCTTCATCTGCAACACCTCGGATAGCCCCGCGCGAAGTGAGTCAAGCGATTCGGTTCGCGACTCGCCCTGGACGGGGCGGTACTTGTGATTCGAGCTGATTGCACCGGCCGGGCGAATCTGTGTCCGCCCACCAGAGCATGCTATGATTCCATCTTGTAGGCCAGAAGGTACTCGGTCAAAGCGCGAAACACCCATGCTTGCGCCCAGCGCATATAGGGTATCTTGTTGGTGACGTACCGTGTCTTTCTCGAGTAGAAGTATCCCTGCGGAGCGCGCATGTTCGTGACCATCCACGCGAGGATCCGATCCGTTAGTTCTCGATACGCCGGCCCCATGCTGGCAAAGAAGCAGATCGCTTCGGTCGGGGCATGGATGTCAATGGGATAGATCCGATCGTGGTAGTACTTCGGTGTACCATCGTCCAGGAAGAAATGGTCCGCATAGTACTGAACGCCCGCTTCGTACGCGTGTCGGTGTTCTGCCGCGAGCCCCTCCGCGAAGCAATAACGCAGCGCTTCGAGATTGAACCCCGTGTGGAACGAATCGATCCAACGATACGCCCAGGTATTCCCGTAGTACCAGGATCCGTCCTCCTGCTGATGGTTCATTGAGTAAGCAAGGCTCGCCCGCACGGCATCCTCACACCGCGCCTCCTGCGCATAGCGGCCCAACCGAGCGAGAATCGATGCGCCCAGCATATTCGCGTTATGAACGACATCGGTGTCAACAGGCGTGTAACTGAAACAGAATGCGTCTCCCTCCTGCGTTCGATGCAGGTCCCGAAGGATGAAGTCTATGATCGGGATCGCCATATCCAGAGCCCGTTGCAGGCCCGTGGACTCGTAGCAGTCCAGCAACGCATGGCCGATGAAAGCCGTGTTCACGATTGTAGGCACGCCCTGGGGACGAAAGAACGCCCGCGATTGCCAATCGAAGTTGTAGCCCCAGGCATTCCCCGAGCAGTTGACAGATTTCAGACCATCGAGTCGATCCAGGAGGCGCCGGATCTTCACGAGATACGCTTCGTCCTGATGGATCCTGAAGAGCTTGGTGTATCCCGAGAGAAAGAGCCCGATGCCTTTGGGATTGTGTCCTTTCTTGACACCCAGCAATGGGCGCAGGTTCAGCGGAGACCGGCGCAGAACCTGGGTGAATGCAATACGCAGCATCTTCGACCTGCAACTGAGCAGGCGAATCAGTGGGCTGTTGAGCGCGTCGTAAGGATCGTACCCGGCATAGTCGGACGATTCCACATAGTCCGACAACCCGTCCACGGTCGTGACGACGCCGTCTGCTATTGAGTTCGTTCTCTCGATCATCGCTGGATCAATCCGGGCCCGCTATACGGGCATAGGTGTAGGCGATCGCTTCGGAGACCACGGTCCGGAATCCTTCACTCGAAGCCCACCAACGCTGTGGATCGTAACCTCTCGGAGGTACGGAACACACTCCCAATTCAAATGAAGAGGGGAGGACTTTCTTGAATATGACGAAGCTCCTTCGGGCATGAGGCCCCTTGGTGACCAGGTTGGCCCCGGTTACGCGGGGGTGCTTCTGGAGCCATTCGCGTACGGCCAGCGCCGCGGCATGGGTCCGATCTCTTTGCACGGCCTTATTCGGCACGGCCACAATCCGCTCCGGGTCGATGCCCATCTTCGCGAGCCGCGCCTCAGTCAATTCGGCGTAAGTTCGATAGCGCGACAGTTCGTGCCCAAGCTGAAGCGGTCCACCGGTTGTGACAAACAGTTGGTCATCGGCTCCCATGACTGCCGGCAGGGCTTCCATGAGAATCTGATCGGGCACCCATCCTTCGATGATGCATACACTGGTCTGGTTCGGGCGGTTGTAGGCCAGGAACGGATAGGCAAAGCGAAGGGCCGCTAAGGGCAGCGCACACACACACAGTAGGATCAGGACCCACCCGAGAACGGTGGGGACATAGATGTGCTTCTTGACCAACAGCCTGGGCCGGATACGTACCGCCATAGTCTTCTACGCCCGAGTAACGCTATTCCGAGGGGTACAAATGTGAATTGTCGCTATTCAACAGCCACGGCTTGGCGCGTCTTGATGGATTCCAGGATGGCGAAGCCGGCCTGCGTCACGGCGAAGATCTCGTCCGGTGAAATCAAGGGACGTCCTCCTGTCTTGATCCGTTCCAGGAACTGCTCCATCATGCTGGCCTGACCTTTGTCCTGGTTGAGAAGACGTCGATTCGCGGGTTTGCCCTTTCGGTAGACCTTCATCTCCTTGAAGTCCTCTATCACTCCGGTCAGACCCGAGGAGTAGACCTCGATGTACTCCTTGGGCAGGTCGCGCGAGCCGTTGGCAAAGTAGCTGACGGTACCGATGGAGCCATTGGCAAACGACAGGTTCACGGTCACGGTGTCGTTGGCGCCATGTGGATCGGGCAAGGCGCAGGCGAATACACAGGTAGGCGCCGCCCCGCACATCCAAGTCAAGAAGTCGACGAAATGGCAGACCTCTCCGAGGATACGCCCGCCGCCGATTTCCATGTCCTGTATCCACGTATCATGCGGAATCGCTCCGGCGTTGACTCGGTAGAGCATCGAGACCGGGTCCGACGCTATCTGTTCCTTCAGTTCAACCGCTAAGGGGGCAAAACGGCGGTTGAATCCAACCGCCAGATGCCGGTCGCTGTGCATCTCGCTTGCTAGACGAATCCCCGCCATATCCTCTTCCCGGATACACAGCGGTTTTTCCACGAACACATGCTTGCCCGCTTCTAAGCACTTCTGAACGTATTGAGCATGACTATCGTGACGTGTCGCAATGAAGACCGTATTGATGTTGGGGTCCTTCAGAATGTCCCCTTCTCGGTCGGTACAGCACTCGAACCCGAATCGTTCCGCGACACGCTTGGACGTTGTACCGGATTGAGTCATCACTGCTTTGCAGACGACATCGGAATCCTTCTTGGGAAGATAGGGCAGCAAGTACCCTTGCGCATAACTGCCCGCTCCAATGAACGCGAGATTCACGCGCCCCGTTCCCTTGGCCTCTGCCACCGAGACGCGCCCGTTCTCCAAAGACCTCGTGACATCATACTTCAGGGCAATGCCCATGAACGGCTCGGAGCGATTCACAATCATGTTGTAGGCTTCGGAGGCGCCCTCGAGGGGAAACTCATGCGTCGTCAGATAGTCGAGGTCAATCCGCCCCGAATGAACCAACTCCTGAAACGCCTCCATATTTCGATTCTCGGTCCAGCGCACATAGGCGGCGGGGTATTCGGCCCCCTTCTCTTCGTAGTCCAGGTCATAGCGCCCAGGGCCGTAGGAACACGACATGCGCAATTCCAGTTCCTTTCGATACCAATGTGGGTCCCGATCGAAACCGGTGGGCACCGCGCCGACCACGACCACCCTGCCCCGTTTCCGAGCCAACTCTCCGGCACAGTTGATGGGGTCGAGGCTGGCCGTGCCTGCGGTGATGATAACCGCATCCACGCCCAATCCTCCGGTCCGCTGCTGGATCTTTGAGGCCAGGCCGGGCGACTGCCGCACCCAAGCTTGCTCACAGCAGTGCTGCGACGCCGTCGCCACGACACCTTCATCAATATCGATTCCAAAGACCTTCACCCCGCTGGCACGCAACATCAGACCGGTCAATTGCCCCAGCAGTCCAAGACCGATCACAGCGCAACTCTCCCCCAAGCGCAGGTCGGCCTGTCGGATACCTTGCAGGGCGATGGCTCCCACCGTATTGTAGCTGGCTCGCTTGAGATCGGCGTCGTCCGGGAGCTTCACGCACAGGTTTCGAGGCACGCACACCACCTCCGCGTGATTGGCGTAGCCGGCCCCGGCACACGCGACCTTCGCGCCGACGCGAAGATCCTCAATTCCGGCCCCGAGTTCGATGACCGCCCCGGCCGAACTATAGCCCAGGGGCGAGTACGCATCCAGGGTTTTCATGATCGCCCGGTAGGTCTGTACGGGGCCCTTGGTCTTGAGCGAATCAAGTACCTGCTTGACCTGCTGCGGCCGCTCCTTGGCCTTGCCCAGCAGGCTCTTCCGGGCCGTCTCGACCTTCGCGCCCTCGGTGCCGGAGCTGATGAGCGAATAGTGGTTGCGAACCAGCACCATCCCCGGGCCAACGTTGGGCCAAGGAACCTCCCGCACGACGAGTTCACCAGATTTCAGTTGCTGTGTAACCTGTTCCATTGATGTCTTCCCGATCTATCTCTGTCTTGCCGCCTGTTCCATCGACTTGACGTTGCGTTTCGCTGCCGCTGATAGAGAACCGCTACGGACGGAGTACGCCTTCCAGAGGAACCCCGACGTGTGGATCTCCGAACTTATCGTCATATTCGCCGGACAGGATCAGTTTCTCGAATAGACGAAGGTACAATACCTTCAACAGCGAACCTTGGAAGGGAGTTGGATTCCGGCGAACTCGTCTGGCTACGTCCGCGGGCACGACCCTTTGCAGGAAGCCATTGGCAGACATCTTCTCTAGCCAGTGGCCGTTCGCCTCGAAGAGGTCCTCGGTGTCGACCACACTGCCGCTCTTCTTCAATACCGTAGACATCTCCGGGCCCAAGTGCTCTCTGACTTTCTGCTTATAGAGCGCCTTGTCGGAATTCCTGGAGCGAAGCGGTGCGGCACATTGAACGGTGCGCCTGTTTATGAACGGATACAAGCCCTGGATGCCGAAGCTGTTCAGCATCAGTTCGTGCATCTTCATGTTGTAGTCGATTTGCGTGTTGTATCGTTCCCGATTTCCGGCACGCAGTGACTTTCTTCTGATCCAGTGCTCCTCCGTCTCTCCTTTGCGGCCGAAGTGAATGTCCCCAATGAAACTCCGCTTGCAGATGTTGCGAACTGACTTCTTGAGCTCTCGGATGACACCGTGTCGCAAGGCGTCTCCATAGGGCTCGTACACTTTGTTGCCCCCCGGCCCCATGTCGGAATTCAGAACCGGATCGGCGCCGGACCCCAGGAAGACGACGTTGTGCCCCGCGTCTTTGACCAACTTCGAAAGCGCGTATCTAAGCAACATTCCACTCTGAACCATGTAGCCTTCCAGGGCCCACACAACATCCGGCATTGAGCTGAATACCGAGCTGTGCATGGTATGCGTCAGGCATTTGACCTTCTCCGGCGGGTAGAACTGCAGTACGTGTCGCACCGCGGGAATCTCATTCGTGGCGCCGCCCCCGTTGATGGTGACTGCCGTAATCGCGGCCCTCTCGTCGGCGTTAAGAACAGAGAGCATCAGATTGCTGTCGAAGCCTCCCGTCAGTGTCAGGGCGAAGTCCGGCGCCTTGAGTTGCTCGGACAGTTGCCTGATACTGTCCCCAATCGAGTCGATCAATCGGGCCTCAGCGTCCTCTTTGGATAGAGTTTCTTGCCTGCCCCTGAATGTCTCATATCCTATACTCCTGGAACGAATATCGACAACCACGTTCCTCTGCGTAACCAGCTTCTTGACACCTTCGACCAGGGTGTTCTCATCCGATACGATCTCGCTGTAGGACATGAAGTCCCTGACGGCAGATGGCTGAAAGCTCCTGCTGATGCCGGCTGTCTGGAGCAGTGCTTTCAGACTGGTGCTGACCACGAGTTTCTCGGGAGTGTTCGCGTAGTAGACAGGCAGGGGGCAGCCAAACTCCGACTGGGCGAGGTAGGTCTTCCCGCACTTCTCGTCATGAACCAATACAAAGAAAACCCCATCGAGTTGCTCCAGCACCGACGCCATGCGCCGTTCTGCTATTGTCGAGTAGAGCCTTTCAACCACCTCTACATCGTCTTCCCGCTCGCATCCGAGACGGGCACCGATCTCACCAATGTTGGCGACGTAGCCGATGATGGAGACAAGCACGCCCGTTTCGGAGTTGTAGGAATAGCCCGCATCATCGAAGGTGAACACACCGGCCCTCTCAATCGCAAGATCCAAATGGGAATGTGAGAATACCCGGTCTTTCGCGATCAGCTCTTGGTTCTTCTCTTGCCAGTGAACGGTTGCCGTAAGCTTGTTCATCGTGCGTCCTTTCATCAGGATTGGGATTCACGCCGAACAAAAGAGGCCCATCCAAGGTCTGAGAGAGGTCCTCGGATGGTCAGGTATGGGCTCATACGCCCTCGCCGCTTGCGCCGGGGAGCACAGGTTCACATGTCGACAGAAGAAAGGGCGTCAATAGCAAGCAGCTCGATATCAGGCCGGCCTGCGTTTTCGGTCCTTCCAGCGGAGAATGAATACGTAGAAGGCCAGACCCATATAGGGCAGGAGGAAACCGAGAGGACTCACCTGCCCCGCTGCTGCAACAGAGCAGCCCCCTCCGCCTCCTCCACCACCACCTCCCCCGCCAGAGGCGGTCTCGAGAAGACCGTACGGCGTGAAGTGCGTTGTCTTGAAACGCAGGGCGTGGACGGTCTCGGAAAGAACCACAGACTCGATGTCCGTGATTCCCTGCTGGCTCAAGTCGTCCGTCTGAGAATCGTACCAATAGGGCGTCGGCGCGCCATTCGGGAAATCCGCGACGGCATAGGGGATCGTGATCGTCACCGGCGTACTGAACTGCAGACCGCTGGGAACAAACTCGTATGCCAGCGCGCGTTGCGAAGTGGCAAACTGCGGGTTCTCGATCTCAGCGATCGTGACAGTCACATCATGAGGACACGCCCCGCCGGGAATTGCAACCGACACATCGCCGGCCGCGGTCGGTGAAGCCGCGCCAACCGTTTCCCCCGTCGATGCCGAAACCGTACCGGAATCCACGTCGCGGGTATCCGTGTGAGAGTTGCCCGCGAAGTAGATTTCCTCGTTGGCGTTGCGGCCGTCGGCCCAGACAACGTAGGGGTAGCCGTTGGGATCGACCCCCAGGGCCGGCTCACCCTGATGGGAACCGGTTCCTCCATCACCTACAAGGACATTCGCCTCATCTCCTGTCTCGACATCGGCGAAGTACAGATCTGTATCGATCCCGGCCGAGCCGACGTTCCGCTCGTCGCGCCAGCAGGCGAAGACCTCCAGCCCGGCTCCCGCGGCTCCATGAACGGCAAGGGTCGGGCTCGTCTGATCCGCGCCCGACGTGTCATCAACGACCCGAACCCCAACCAGAGCGCTGCTGGGCATTCCATCCGAAGACGCATAGCGAATGTCACTGTTTCCCAAGGCATCATCGCACCAAAGGAAATGCAGCATGGTCCCCGTCGCTTCCATTGCCACGTGAGGAGAAGTCTGATCTCCGGCCCCGCTTGCCACCGCGACATTGGTCCAAGGACCTGATGCCGAGTCGGCACCATAGATGTCAGCCGATCCGTTCCGCATATCGGTCCAGACGAGATAGACCACCCCTGAGTCATCGGTTGCCAGGTGCGGCTCGGTCTGATCGGCCGCGTTCGAAGTGACTCGCGCGGTCGAACTCACCGCGAGCCCATCACTCGAACTGGTGACGTAGATGTCTTCATGCCCCGCGCTGCTGTCCTGCCAGGCGAGATAGGCGGTGCTGGGCGATCGGCTGTCGATGGCAATGACGGGGTGTGTCTGGTGATCGTCAGATTCAGTGACCCGCGTCACAGTGGACCAGTTCACGCCATCAGCCGAAGTTCGAGCATAGATGTCCCAATCACCTCGTCGGTTGTCCTGCCATACGACGTAGAGTTTGTCATCCTGTCCGATCGCCAGCCTTGGGTGGGCCTGATCGCCCGAATCTGTCGTCAACTGAGCGGGAGCTGTGAAGTCCGCCGCCCCGGCGGGCATCTTACTGACGTAGATATCACGCTGCCCGGTTGGCCCGGCGTGGTAGACCACCCACACCGTACCGCTACTGTCGCAGGCGGTTGCGGGACGGCCCTTGTCCGTATTGCTCGGTCCCCAACTGGCGGTCTTGTTGAAGCCGAAAGCCCGCATCTCCGTCGTAAACGAGTAGGAAAACGCCGACATCGCATTACCGGCCAGATCCGACGCATCGACGCGGACCGCTATCTCTTCATCGAACCCATAGTCCGCGTCCGGCTGGTAGGAGTAGCTGTAACTGGCCTCGCTGCCGGTCCGACGACAGGTGCCGGACGCGCTGTCATAGCTGGCAACGTTCCCTACGTAAATGACCTGGCCCTTCACTCGAATGACAACCGTATCAGCGTCCACACCACGGCCCGCATCAGAGACCGTCAGATTCACCAGCGCATTCTGAGGAATCTGAATGGCGTTGGCTGAGGGATAGACGGCGCTCGCCGTCGGGGCGGTCAGGTCCGGAACGACATTGGCCACGACCAGCGTGATCGCTTCCGAATCCGTCAGGTCTCCGTCACTCACAGTGAAAGTGACAGGGTATGACCCGGCCTGATCGTATGTCGGGACCCAAGTGAACAACCGATCGCTGAAGTTGGCGCCTGATGGAAGTCCGGTCGCGGTGAAAGACAGCGTGTCCCCGTCTTCATCCGTCGCGCTGACGGTGAAACTCAGCAGCGTACCTTCACTGGCGCTCTGGTCGCCAACCTGCGCCAGCTCTGGAGCATGATTGGGCAGCACGCTGACTGTGATCGTAATCGTCTCCGAGACAGTCACTTGTCCGTCGTCAACCTGAAACGTAACGTGATAGGTTCCTATCTGCGCCCTCGTCGGCGTCCAGGTGAAGGTCCGTGTCGCCGGCGTGAATGCCGCCCCGGTCGGAACGTTCGCTGCTGTGTAGGTCAGTGCATCGTTGTCGGCATCCGTGGCGCTGACCGTGAAGGTGAGGGGCTGGGTCTCAAAGACCGATTGATTGCCGGTGGCCCCCAACAGCGGGGCCGAATTGCCAGTGGACGTGGTAGCGGCCGAGACGACGGTTGACAACAGGGAGCTGTTCTCCAACTCATCCCCTGTCCTGACCGCAACGTAGTACGTCTCGCCAGGATTCAGGCCTGTGATCGTAAAGGACTGGGCTGTACCAGAACCGGCGGGCATCGGCTGACCCTGCACCCGGGACGCAGTGTCCCAGTTTGACTCGTTCAGCGGACTCGTGCTGTACCGGATGTCGTAGTGGTTCGGATCACGATAGGTGTCTCGACTCGGTGCGTTCCAAGTGAGTGTTGCGGAGTTCCGGCTCGTGCTCGAGACAGTGACATCCGGAACCGTGCCTAGCGCGATCTCATAAGCGCCAATGTCAGGAGCCGATCCATACCAGACCACCCCGTCTCCCGCACCGTCGCCAGGAGCGGCATTATGGTATCCCGAGATAACCACCCCCCTATCGACCGCCTCGCTTCCAGCCCGCAGACTGAACTTCTCGCGCACCTGGCTTCGGATGTACTCCAGTTTCTCGTCGATGGTCCAGTCCGAATCGAAAGTCGTGTCAACCGCCAGATCCGGGTTCTGGAACAATGGATCTCCAGACAACGAATGTGCGTCCATGCCCGAGACGAAATCACCATCGCCCCAGAAGTTGTAGTCAGAATCGTTGACCGCCTGGTCATTTGACCGGTGCAGGTCCTTGGATGCATTGCCCATAGCGATGTTGTTGTACAGAATGGCATCTTCATCCTGAGGCAATGAGGGTGCATCCATGACGAATCCAGAATGTGCCCCCCTGCCAGAGTCAGACCCATTGTGGGTGGCACTGTTGTGGTAGAAGAAATTCGCTGGATAGCCGAGCGCTTTGTCCTGGTCGAAGCCTCCCCGCTCATTGTCAAACGAGATGTTGCGTGCAACAACATGTCCGCCACCATTGTTGGTTGAGACCTTTATCCCGTTGCCGTCCCCTTCTCCGGCAGGGCCGTCGCCATTATCGAAGGCAATGTTGTCTGTGACGGTTGCATAGAGATTTGAAGCATCTCCCGTGGCCCCAGAGCCCGTGCTAACGTCTATGCCGTCATCCGAATTCCCGTAGACGATGTTGCCGGTTACCGTAGTATGAGTGGATCCCGTGGATATATCCATGCCATCAGCGTGCTCGGGAATCACGGCGTTGTCATGGAAGAGGTTGTTGCTTATGGTATTGTGCGTTGACTTGAGAGCAATGGAGTCATGCCAAAGCACACTCAAACCCATACCATTGCGGAAACACTCGTTCCTGTCTATCAGACAGTGGGAGCACCCCCTCAAGAGAATCCCAAATGCAGCATTATCATGGCATGTCGAGTGAGCTACAGTGACGTGATTCGAATCCTCCACAACGATGGCACGCAGTCCATTGTTCCTACTGACGACATTATCGACGGTCGTGTAATCCGAGGCGGAGTACAGATAGACCCCGAACTGGCCCATGTCTTCGACAACGCAATCGACTATTTCCCCATGCTCGGAATTCCTATACACCACACCCATCTGAGCGTAACTGCGTATTCGCATGCCCCTTAGAACGATATAGTCCGACCCGAGGATGCTGAACAAACCGTAATAGGCAAGTGATGGTACGTTCGTTCCGTCAATGACCACCACTTCAGAGTTGTAGTTGGCGAATGTTATCTTTGCCGAGGAACTGGTGCCGCTCTTATTGCTTATGACGATTCTCTCCGTTTGACTGTACGTCCCCGCCCTGAAGTAGATGGTGTCTCCGGCAACCGCAACACTTGCGGCTGCTTCTGGAGTGCTGTAAGCGTTCCCATCAGAACCTGAACTGTCTCGCTGAGCGATGCTGTACTGACCGGCTGTGCAGTCGTTTGCCAGTTGATTGTCAACAAAGATCGTAGCTCCCAAGGAGCATGACGATGCCAGAAGAATGATCGTGAGAATTGACGTCTTCAGATGGTCAGCCACTATGATGTCCTTTTCAAAAGCCCTCCGTGGGCACCCTCTCATGCACATGGTCGCCGAGCGAGGTTGGCAATGATCCGCCATTCGGCCCGCCCAGGCGAACCCTCTCTTCCTGTTCTATTTAGAGTATACGTAATCTTCTTGCCCTTTGACCGAGGCGATGGACACTCTTTTGTGTCCCATAACACCCTGCATGCCGCCTCGAACCGGTCACGCATCCAATCGAACCGTTGGCTCACAGTTCCGTCGTTGCACAATCGCCTCGGTCAGGTCTCCGAGCGTGCCGAAACACACCCTCTTGGCGCACTGAGTCGATACGAATTCGAGAAACTTCCCCAGATTGCGATCGTTCCAGAAATCCTTGCTGTGCCCCAGCATCACTAGCGGTGTGCCGACCCCCTCATCGTCTCCCTCGTCGGACTCGATGGATTGCCGCAATCCCCGGATCATGTCCCGGGCGCTCAATTTGCAGAAATCGTACTTCATGGGCTGAAATGATCCCAGCTTCTTCAGGATCGTGCGCAATGAGTCTCTGCTCTTTCGGGCCTGCATCATGCCGTGCCCGTTCGCGCTGGCTCTCTCGACCGCGCGTCGCTTGAGGCTGACACGAAGCTTGGTTCCTTTGAAGTTGCTGGCATACAGTCGCATCTGGGACCAAACCGGAAACTCAATGATGTGCTCCCCCTCCGGCCCCGAGAGACTGATCTCGTCGGCACGCGTCCACCAATACCCCGTCGCCGCTTCCGCCCGGCGATAGTCGGTCGGGACGGGGTACGTTTCGTACAAGCCCTTGACGACCGACGAATCGGCCCCCAATCCCGCTTGTTTCAAACCGGCCACGAGTAACTCTGAGGGCTGCCCCCAGAACATGGCCTCCCGGTAGACGAGGCACTCGTACCCGGGCCTTACCGGCCGGACGATCGCCTCAAGTGTCTTCTTGCCCCGAGACAATACCTCCACAATCGAACGCGGATCATGGTGCGAACCGAGATTGTTGGGCAGATCACTCAGCCGACGCTGCTCCGGGCGCAATTGCCAGCGGTTGTTCTCGAAGCGGGCCCCGATCCACCAAGGATGCAAATGCAATTGTACATCGTGGCCGCGTCCAGCCGCATCCTGGAGTTGCTGCTCAATCTCACCAGAAGGCGAGTAGCCCAGACGCAGCGAACCGGCCGCTTCGGCCTCCTTCATCGCCCAGTATTCCCCCACCTCGAACATGATCGAGAGCTTCGCGCCATACTTCTCGGACAATCCGAGCAGCCGGTTCGTCGGCGCGATCATATCCCGTCGGACATCCCCAGACCCATTCCCAAAAATCTCGTAATCAAGGCTCAAAACTAGATGGATCAAAGCGTACTCCTCCGGCCGCAATGATTATGCCATGCTGTAAGAATGGACCACTCCTGCCTCGTCCGATGCCGAAAACCCGTATCAGCGTTCGGCTGGCGAGGATATGCACTTCTGGATCACTCTAGGCTGCTTACCCTGGGCCGTCTTCACGAGTTCCGATCTGATCTCCAAGGAAAGCTCCACCTGTCCCTGAAGCCTCTTGTTCATGTTCACAACGATACGCTGTTGCTCGTGTTCGTCCACAGCGCCGCTCGGGACAATACACAGGGCGGCCCGGCCCGGTACGGACTGGTGGAATTGATATTCTCGCACACATCGGAATGTGTCATCATGGACATTCAGGGCCGTCATTGACACGAGTGAGCCATCGATGGCTATGAGCCCCCCCTGAGGCCATCGGCCTTTGATGTGGCGAATAACAGTATGCTCGCGTCCGCACGCTTCGCAACGGTCACCGACATACGTCGCATAGTCGCCCGTACGATAACGAATGAATGGAACCACAGTATTAATGAAACTGGTTCCGACAATCTCTCCCTCCTGTCCGGGAGTGTCAACGGGGGCTCCGTCCTCATCGAGCAACTCGAAGAAACCGTACGTTGGCCATATGTGGTAATCGCGAGAGTGTTCACACTGTGTTGCCAGTACACACTTCTCTGTGTGTCCATACGATGAGAATGTCCGCACGCCAAAAACGTCCTCTATCGTCTGAACTTGATCGGCATGCACGTTTTCTGATTCAAGTATGACAGACTGGATACACTGCGGAGCCAGCTCCCCTGCCGCCAAGATGTATTTCGCCAAGGCATGAGCAGATGACGGGTACGCATGAAGCACGCACGGCCCGATCCTGTGAATATGCCTCAAGTACTGCTGCATGTTGTCATCTGTCATGTGGAAGTTGCTGTAGTAATGGTGCCTGAGAAGTGGGTCATAGTCGTGACGCACTCCCTGGCGATTCGGTTGGACTATCCGGCCCCGCAAGACGGCCATCGGCATGCCGAGTGTGTACCCCACACGTCCCCAACTCGTGATCAGATAGGCATATTCCACTGACGAGCGGCTGGCATTGATGTAGAATCGTAGGGGTTCACCGCTGGTGCCACCGGTTGACACGTAATCAACATCACGCGCATCCACGCTCCTGGCGGTCATCTCCGCGAGATGCTTGACAACCGTAGCCTTGTCGATCGTTGGAAGCCGACACATGTCGTCCACACATTCCAGAGCACCAGGACGAAACCCGATGCGGTCAAGCATCTCGCGGTAGAACTGAGTGCTCTCATAGGCAAGTTTCAGGATCTCACGGAGCTTGGCCAACTGGTGTTCTCGAGCGTGCTCGGCCGACCACCACTGTGCACGCTCCACAAATCGAGTCTGTTCCCGGAAACTCCTCCCAAGTAACCACTTCGGAGGCATCATCCCCAGTACGCTCCCCAACGTCGTCCTAATCAGGGAAGGAGCATTGTCCCACAGGTTCTTTTTTGAAAGGGCCTTCTTCATCAATGATTCACCACTCTGGCAGGATTGCCCGCCACTGTAATCCTCGGCGGCACGTCTTGCAGAACGACAGAATTGGCGCCGACCCGGGCGTTCTCACCAACCGTGGCCGGCCCGAGGATAACAGCGCCGGCACCAATCAGCGCGCCTCTACATATGTGTGGATGACGGCGACCATCGGCAGCTGACTCCCTCGCCCCGAGCACAACATTGGGCATGATCACGGCCCCTTCCTCCACAACCGCTGTTTCGCCGATGACGATTCCGACGGTGTGTGGAACAACAGCCCTGAGGGAGATGCGCGCCATAGCATCTACATCCGAGGCAAAGACGAGCCGGCCGGCAACTTGGACGATCCGTCCCAGAGGCGATAGGTGGTGCATACAGAGCCACCTCGCCAACGCATGAAGCCGTAGAAACAAGATGCTTGTCCAACCTTGCCTGATGCCTTCTGCGGGACAAGCCCCATCCGACGCATCAGTATTCCTTTCAGGTCCCGTGAGTCTCATAGTGGGCAATTGACCTCAATGTGTCCCCGCCATCCAAAATGCGGTTCGAAAGCCAGACCGGCGCCATCCCATTGGGCCAATGCTCGATCCCATTGCAGGTCATCGGACCTACACGTTACATCGTCGTCGTCAGAGATGAGCATTCCCAAGGGATGTTCTTCCATCGCTCTGTGCAATATCGGCAACCTTCTGTAGTCAAAACCCATCAATCGCGCACACGCGAGGTCAACAGCGACTGCATTCGTACCTGCAAGAACTACACCCGAGGACTTAGGCGTCGAATCCAATGGACCGTTGCCTTCACCTCCGACGATTCCATCGACGATACAGAGTGGCTGTCGGGCAGGCGAGGCACACAAAGTGCCGTGGCGATCGGCGTACAGGAGGATTCGGTTCAGATCGATGGCCATTCGCCAGGTTGTGTCATTGCCATGCCAATTTCCGGAACGAATGGCATCCTTGTTGGTGTCGCCGAAGAGGGACTTGCCCACGGATTTGATCGGTCCGGCCACGATGTTGCGCAGGGGGCCGAAGTACGGAAAGGCCTTCCTGAAGCATTGCATGCTCTTTCGCTCGATGCGATGCATAATACCATCATCAGCGAACTGGTCCCCGCCCTGCGCGGGCGTACCATCCCGGTGGTGTGGCAGCCAATTCTTGTTTCCGTTGATACCGACCAGATTCTTCATGCTCACCGTTAAGCCGGTCTTCTTGTGCGTCTTTAGCTTGGGCAGATTAATGACGCAATCAGCATTCAGGACGGTTTTCGATATCATGTATTCGTGGACACCATCCGTATGATGGCGACGAATCTCGCCAGTGTCGTATTCAGAACCATAAAGCAGATGGCACAAGTGCTCGACTTCGGCGAACATGGAATGGCGCCCCAGGTTCACCTTCACATAGCCCGCCGGATCACCCGGCAATCGCTCATGCCCAACTATCACACCATCCACTTTCCGCGCCTTTTCGGGACGCAGATCAAATACGTCGACATCAAGAGCCGCATGTCGTTGATAGAACGCCTGGATCTCATCCAATCCAGCGATTCTTCGAATAGCGTCAAAATCCGCATCATTTTGTGGTGCATCAGCAATAATGATTCGGCCTTGGCCCTTGAGAGCAATATAGACATAGTCGAGAGCCGCTCGAATAACTGAACCATGAGTAATCACGCAATCCTCATGTCCCTCTTGCGTCTCACGAAACTCCCGAATAAAGTTGGGCTTCAGAACAACTGTGTCTCCTGGACGCACCACATCACCAAGCGGATTCCAATTCTTCTGGCCGTAGTGAGCCACATCGAGCTCGAGTAGATGCAATGCCTCACGAACTCCCTCATAGGCTGGATTCGCCTCGTCTGTCAATGTAGCAGCGCCAAATGGGTATTCCGGGTAGGTCTCACTGGCCGAATACGGCGGCGCGGCCGGATACCGTCCATGGCCAGTAGTAACTGCAACCTGGAACACACTTGAGTAGCTCATGCCAACACCCTCCGTGCACAGGAGGAAGAGTGGCTGGTCACATACTGCTGAAATACCCTTCGCCACCTGGCTGTGACCACCTCTATATCACACTGTCTCTTCGCGTCCTCAACAGCCCTCTGAGAGTATTCATCCAACATCGCACTGTCTTGTAGGAGCGATACGATTCTCCTGGCATACTCGGCGATGTTTCCTGGTTCAACAAGGTAACCGTTGATACCGCTAGTTACGAAGTCACTCAGTTCACCAACATCGGCAACCACAGGTACCACACCCGAAGTCATAGCCTCAGCCATGGCAATGGAGAGACCCTCAGATTTTGAGGTCAGCACAAATACCTTTGAGCGTGCCAGGATCGCTTGGACATCGTGTCTCTTGCCAAGAAACTCCGTATTGCCCATTATGCCCAATCGCTTGGCCTGTCCCTGTAATTGCGCCCTGAGAGGGCCGTCCCCGACTATCGCGGCTTTGACCGATGGAATCACACGACCAACCTCTCCTACGATTTCAATGAACTGATCAATCTGCTTGACCGGCGCTAAGCGTCCGACGAACACGAGGTGAATGTCCCGATGAACCTCCGGGCTGAAGGCAGGGCACGTTACACTCCCTGTGATGACATGGACAGGATTTGTGACGTTGTGCTCCTCTAGATATCTCTTGGACTTGTTTCCACGAACGACAGTATGGTCAAAGTGTCGGACGACGCGAAAGACCAATGCCTCGAGCAACAAGGAGGTTTTCGCCGACATATCGATGTCACGGCCAATCTCGGGAAAGCCGCCGACCAGCCCTGCCGGCGCCCCTGTCATCTGGTAGCACGAAGGCCGTCCAAATAGCCTGCCTGCGACCAACGCAGCGCAACCTGCAGGCACAATGTGGTACCCCATATACAAGTCTGGGCGATACCGAAAGCCCACAACGATCATCCAGAGGGCCTTAGCCCCAGCCCGGCTGATTAGCTTTGCCAACCACCGCGGCGGGCAGGCAAAGCGGACCCCTGCCATCGCTTGTTGGGGCGCATCGATCACCAGAATGACTTCGGTGACTCCGCTGCGAGTCAAGGGAGTGATGTGCGACAGATACCAGTTCGGGTTGAAGAACGTGCCCGTAACGGCAATCCGACCGGTCGGCTTCCAGCGCCGGCGAGAACTCCTACGCCCCAAGGTCGCCACCAGCCAAGTGAAGAGGTGCACACTGATGAGCAGAATATAAGATGCTATTTTACGAATCATGGCGCAGTCACCGGGATGTGCGATCCAGAAAGGCCCGGTAATGGGGCCTCACTGGGATCCGAAGTGTCTCATCTCCGCATACGGCGACAGTCTCATCATGTGGGGTTGTCCGCCGCATGTGTCTAGCAACTCACAGTAAACCGATTCCATTTTTTGGGCCAAGCGTTTTACGGAAAACTCTTGCATCACCCAACGCCGTGCATCCCGGCCCATCTGCTGTCGGCGAGCAACATCGCTCAGCATCGACACCACGCGTTTCGCCATCGTCACGTCATCGCCAACGGTGACAAGATGCCCGACACTGCCTTCTTTTACGATTCTCTCGTTGTCGCACACATTGGTCGCAACGACTGGGACGGCGCATGCCATGGATTCCAGCAAGACGTTAGGCGTGCCCTCATGCAGTGACGCGAGTGCCGTGATATCACAGACAGGGTAGAGAGATTCAGTGGCGCGTCGATGACCAAGAAAGACACAGTGGTCGCGAATCCCAAGGGTATCGACCAAGCGCTCCAGTTGCGCCTGATACCCATCCAACTGCCCCCGGCTATCGACGGGCGCGTCCCCGATGAGCAACAGACGCGCGTCCGGAAGCGAATCAAGAACGAGCTTGAAGACACGGTAGAGCATCCCGTGGTTCTTCTGTCTTTTGAAATTCGCGAAAGCACCCACCACCGGAGCCTCCGTCGGAATCCCCAAGTTCTCTCGAGCACCTTTCCCATTTGTAGGTTTGAACCGGTCAGTATCAACGCCGTTATGGACGACTCGATAGTGCGAGGCAGGTAGCCCAAACACTCTCTGATTAGACTCAGCGCCGGCATTGGAGTTGGCAACTATAGCGTCAACATACTTCTGCGTGAGCCTATACGCCCACCTATGGATCATCTTGATCCTTCGGTTGGCATTGCGCTCGGAGCCAATGACAACTCTCGTTCCCGCCAGGCGCCCCGCCAGACGACTGGCAATTTCCGCGCCGAACAGATACCCATGTACGACGTCGGCGCCCAGCGTACGTAACAGTTGAGCCAGGCGTGGAACGACCCGAAGGTCAAACCTGTTCGCCTTCTCGATGATATGAAGTCTTTTCTCGGCATCCACCAGCCCATCACACAACGGAACATGGTGAGATAAGGCACACACATGGACATCGAAGCGGTCGCGGTCCATGTTGTTCGCCAACTCAACCACCTGACGCTCGGCCCCGCCGTAACCCAGATCATCCACAACAAGGACCACGCAAATTCGCGTACTGTTCATATTGCAGGGAACTCCAGACGGGGCCAAGGCAGCGACACACTGGGACGCCCCGTATGATCCGGTGGATTGCGGCGAATTCCTCTGACCTTTTCGCCATTCACGGTTAGACACGTGGCGTGAGCATCCGCCACGTAGAACGTCACGCCGGCAAGATCCGCGACATCCAGAGGACCAAGCCAGTTGTTGTCTGATCTCTGGGTATTCAGGTCGATACACACAACGTTCCCATCCCGCCAACTCGTGGAGACGAGCTCACAAACCGCCCGGCGATAGCCCAGTAGCCGTCGCGTGGTGGCGACGAGAATCTTCCCTGCACGGGACTCTTCGGCCAGGTGACGAAATGCTCCTACGGCCTTTGCATCGAACGGCACGGCGGGGTCATCGACTCTGCCCAGATGTGTGTACAGAATGCAGGTACCGCCGCGTGTGACGAGGCGCTGCAGCCTATCGGCAGTCAGCACATTGCCAATATACCGCCCCTCGGCGTACGAACCGACTCCGGCCCAGTGAGGATTACAGCGCATGAATTCGTAGATGCGCTGTCCATCCCGTAAGACAGACGGGCGTAGCACCCTGTTCGATGCGTGCATAGCGTACTTCGTGTTCCCGATCCGCGCCAGGGACTGCTTGGCCACTTCCTTGAGCAATGTCCGACCGGAAGCTATCGGATGGCGGAGGGTGAGGATACCACGCAGTTTCGCCGGGATGTCCTGCCCCATGATGCTCGTTCCGCGACCCAAACACACATACTGGATTCCGTAGTCGACGGTTGCATCTGCATGATAAGCCGGGTGCCCGATCTCATCACCGTGGCCCCGCATGATGTCCGGTCCGAAGTTCGTCACGGCTCCGCCGTGATCGACCCACACTTCGAGATGGCAATCGTGTCTTCTCAACTCATCAACGGCTCGCTTGGCCTCGTCTCGCGTATGAATGCGCTCACCAAACGAATGCAGGCAGTCGATATGGCCACTGCGAATCAGCATGCGCACCATTTCACGTCCAGCGTCATCCGTGCTCCAGTATGCAAATCGGCGCGTCTTGGCACGGAAGTGAATCGAGTTGCCCACTTCCAGCCCCACGCCCGAACCCATAGGAGTCATCTCTTCGGTGTTCAGAAACCGCGCGATCTCCAGGTAAGCCCGCCGGTGCGGCGTACCATCCAGGTCGCTGCAAATCGCCAGCATACATCTGTACGGGTACGGAAACGGCCGCAATTGCACGCCTGAGCAACTACGAGCGCGTTCAGCATGGGCGTTCGCCATCACGAGGTGCTGTTCTTCTCGCATTCCGTCACTCGCAGCAGAAGTCGCTCAAACAGCGGCAGGCTCACCTCGGGGGTGTGGTTTCTCAGGTAATACTCTCTGGCCGCATTCGAAGCTCTGAACCACAGTTCTGGAGATTTGGCTACCCTGCCCAGGCAAGTGACAATCTCGTCCACATCCTGCGCCACCCATCCCAAACCGTTTCCAGCAACCACGCCATCCGGGTCAAAAGTTGAGACGACGGGCATTCCCAAAACCCAGGCCTCCAAGAAAGTATTGGGGAACCCCTCATACGGAGACGTACAGCAGAGGACATGGCAACGTCGATAGTACTTGTCCATTCCCCCATGGGGAACGTATCCGTGCATGCTTACGTTCGGTGTACCGTTAGCCCGTGCGATCAGGGACGAAGCATAGCTCGAACTGCTACCAGGCGCGCCCACCACCTCGAAGATTGTATTCGGGCATCTCTCTGCGACATCCAGCAGCCACTCAAACCGTTTCACCTGATTGATCCGGCCTACCCAGAGCACACGCATTGATTCTGTATGATTGCCCAGGGATCTTTCACGCAAGGCGCTGGTGCTCGACGGTTGACCACAGTTGCGGATCAATTCTGTTTCGAGGCCCATATTCCGGCGAAACTGTTCCTGTTGAGTCTTCGTTTGGGCCGTGACGGCATCCGCGAGCCTTACCCCTAATCGATAGAATGCTCGCTCTCGCCACGGCTCCTGCTGCATGAGCTGAGGATCGCAACTCAGAGCGTTGGCCGCAGCGAAGATGAACTTCCGACGATGAAGGTAGCACCACAGCGCCACCTGGCCAGTCTCGCATTCAGGACCCCGCTGATAGTACACGTCCGCATCGGCACGGGCCATGGCCTTCCATAGACCTGACCAGCGAGGGTAAAGGAAGCGCAATCCGGGAATCCCATCCTCCTTGGCATATGCCTTATGCACTCTGATTCCGCGCTTTTCGATCCCGTCAGCTTGGTCATGATCAAGCGTCACGAAGCTCACGCCATACCCTTGACGAACAAGCCAGGAAGCGATCTGTAACTGCTGTACCTCAGCGCCGCCCGTATGCTGAATATCCTCTCGGCCGGACAACACGTTATAGGCATTCAACGCTACGAAGCAAATGCGTGGTTTGCGAGTTGTCGGCACCTGGCCTTCCACAAATATGCTCATCTCTGCCCCGAAGTCAGTGGTCGTGCATTCATGATGCGCGATGGCCTATGAATACGAGACTCGCGCTGAGTCCCGACTGAGGGAAACGGCGTTGATGGAGAAGGAACATGCTATGGTCCAAGAGATCCTGTGCGCGATCGAGACCAGCGGCAAGATATCCATGCAGGCTGCGCTCATGCCTATACGACGAAGCATGCAGATCAAACGCGCCAACGTAGCCGCAGAACTTCGTATCCAGCCCAAACGGTTCGAACAGCCGCTGGAACGGCTTCTTGCGCATGATCGTACAATTGTGTTGCTGCAACTGTTCCCGAGCGCATAGTCGCAGATAGGGATAGCAGACACCGCGCAGATTCGGTATCTGGCATACGAGATATCCACCCGGTTTCAGTAAGTTGACGTGTAGAGCCACAGCCTCGTTGGGTGGGTCAAAGTGCTCGACGAATCCGTATGAGAACACCACATCAAATCTGTTCTTGAACCGTTCATGGAACTCTGAGTCGAAAAAATCCGCCTCGATGACATTGTTGGTATCCCATCCGTGCCTAGCGAACGTCTCACGTGTCGCCATCACTCCAGGTGAACTGTACTCCACCCCGTACGGTACGTAGCCACAGTTGCGGTTCAGCGTAACCAAGTTGTTCCCCGGAGCCGATCCTATCTCGATTACAGACCAATCCCGACGCTTAGGAAGATGAGTCTTTATTAGTTGATGGAGCGCAAAGTGATTGTAGCCCTGTCCGACCACGGCCCCCTGCCTCAGCCTGGCATTATCGACGAGCTGTCGGAACCAGCCTTTCCTGCTCTGCGGTTCGGTGCGTGGCGGTCCCCCACTGCCCTTGTGGTGGGAGTCCCAGAAGTCCTTTGTAGTTAGATCCATAGACCACACCTTTCATTTGACGGCGCAACTGTGAACGGACGGACTCACTGATGCCCCTTGCTTGAAAGCGTCCACATGGGCATTCTCGCGTTGCCCGAGGCCTCATCTAGCGACGTTGAAGACACAGACGTGCGGAACGCAGGGTACTGTATAGACTACGCAATATCCATCCTTTGACCCGCTCTGGCAGAACGTGCAGCCAGTAGGCAATGACCAAGAAGGCGCCCCCCACTGCTGAGCCCACAGCCAAGCCCAGATACGGACTACTGTGAAAGATCAACCGAGCGGCAACGAGGCACACTGCGAAAGGCAGCGTGTGAATTGCAGGTCCGGTAGATACCGATAGAAAATACTGCTTCACGTTGAGGCCAACCTTCCGGCAAATCAAGTGCGGTATATATACGACATTCACAATCGCCAGCGGAAGGGTGATTGCAGCCGCAACCGCAGCAAGCCCACACTTCAGAGGCCCCAGTACCAGAAAGACGAGGGCTGCTGAGAATAGAGACGCTATGAATTCGGCCACACCGGCGCGGCCGTGGCCGTTGAGGCCCACAAGGATCGGCCATACCGGTGTCTGTCCCAGGGTCACCAAGAAGCCCGTGGCCAGAATGGCTGGGATCGCACCGTTGTCATAGCGGGGACCCATCCAGAAACGCAGTATCGTTCCACCGAAGATGCTGAGCACAAAGACAATTGGCAGAGCCATGTAAAGGGAGTAGCGCACGGACTGTGTCACTAGCTCTCGGACTTGCCTCGAACCTCCCTCGCTCTGCAAAGAGCTAACCGTGGGTATCAAGACATACCCCATCTTCTTCACGAGCGTGTTCGTGTGCAGCAACAAAGATCTTGGCCGGGCATACAGCGCCAGCATAGCTGGGCCAAGGTAGAGCACAATGAGTACATTCGTCGTCTGATTCAACAGGAGTTGCGACACCCTTGGAATGAGCGCCTTTCCGCCAAAAACGAATTGTTCTCTAATCATCCCCCATCTGACAAGAGATGGATGAATCCGCAATCCCTCACACACACGATACGCGAACAGCATCCTCGTTCCATACGCAAGCACGATCCCTATGGTGTATACCAGCGACAAAGCACGAAGCCCATGGCCCTTCAGCAAACAGATGATCATTGCGGCAATCGTTATGGCGTGCCATCCACCATTGATAACATTCTGAAGCCCCCATCGATGACAACCGGTCAAGACACCGTTGTAGGCCTGAAAGGCTATCTCCACTGCCAAACTCGCACCCAAAAAGAGCACAACCCACTGGGCCTCGCGAACATTCTCCTCCAGGCGGGCGCCGAAAGTCTGTGGCAGCAACAGTGACGCTGCCACGGTCAAACCCAGCACCAGCACGCCGGAGACGGCCATTATGCAGCATGCAGAACTCACAGTACTGTTCACTGATGCGATATCTCCGACGGCACGATGTCGAGCCACATATCGGTTGACGGACGAGGATATCCCCGCTCCGATCAGTTGGAAATAGCTCACGAGAGACCACGCAAAGTCCCATACGCCTAGCAGATTCTGTCCCAACCGCCGATCTATCATGCGAGGCATGATGAATCCAGCGATGATGAATACGAAGTGCCCGCCCCAATTGAAGAGAACACTGCAAACCAATCGATCCCGACCGGTCAAATCCGCTTCACCTTGGGACGTTCGTTTGAGAGAGTCACCCATGCTGCGGCCCTGAATCCTGATGCAAGTTCTCGATTCCAAGTGTCTTCACGATGATGCCCTCAAACGCGGTCCACACGCTGTCCACTCAGCCCGCTCGCGTGCTCAGGCCGGCCCATTGGGCCCAGAAGAGCACACCAGGTTCTGAATGTCCACCAAGCCACTCGCGACCTTGTCGCAGACACCGGGTCTCCAGTGAATGTGAACACGTTTCATCTCAAGTGGGTTCATTCTGAGGACGGGATTAGTCCCTTCGACCTGGGTGAAGGCATAACGGTATCCGGCTCGTCTTACAGTCATCTCCGTTCGCTGATCGAAATCACCGGGATTTCCATTAGGATAGCAGAAGGATACGGGCGGCCGGCCGCAAAACGACTCCCATTCCTCATTCGACTGCCGTAGCTCGTCCTCAAAACTCTCCTCGTCGAGAACGGTCGCTATGGTGTGCGTCACTGTGTGCCCAACGATCTCAACAAGACCGCTGGATAGCATCTCCCTCAGCTCGGACGTGCTGACGGCCCTATAATCGTCAGGGGGTGACAACGGAGTATCCAGCTTCAGATTGTGCAGCAGTTCAATGATGGTCTCGTCCCGTGCGCCAGGAGGGCAACGCTTAAGGTGCCGCCGCAACGTGGCGAAAGAGCCGGGATCTTGGGGATCGACCCTGAGTCCGCAAACGGTCGCTGCGGATCGCGCGTGCAGCATGGCCCATATGGTTTTGTCAAACCATAGCCACTGTCGACGAAAGAAGAAATCTGTCGGTATGCAAAGGGAAATGGGAATCCCAATTGTCCTTGCGATCGGGAAGATGTGTCGGTAGGCATCCGCATGCCCATCGTCGATCGTCACAACCGCAGTCCGTCGCTCATTCTGTGTGGAAGCGAGTTCCGAAGGGTGAATCACCTTGAAGTAGGTTGCCAGAAACCTGAAGCATCGTTCCACGTGAGCGGGCTGAATCCTGGATGAGCCGCCCACCCGATGAAGCGTGATCACGGTGACCCGGGGCCTCCTGCGCGCAGCTATATAGGCTCTGGCCGCCAGTGATCTCAGCAAATCAAGCACATTCTTCTCCTTGCGCTTTGGGGCGCGTAACAAAGCACATCCAACGAGTACAAGAACCTAGCCCTCGCCCGCAGCCGACATTTGCGATAGTCGATCGGCTGAATCTTCTGGGGCTCTCTCTACAAACGTCAGCCCCACTGTTACTCCCGATCAGGGGTCCGGCCGCGTATTGCCGTGTATCTTCTGACTCTGGGCCATCTCTTATGTGCGGCTCCCTCCAGCCCCGACACCCTCTCCGATCCGATGCGCTTTCAGAGGAACGCCTTGTCCTCGCGCCAAGATAGCGAATCATCCTCGATGGCGCTTGCGCCGGCTCCGGCTGCCTGTAGACGCTTCTCCTCTACGTAAACCCGCAACGACAGGAATACGGTCGCCCACAGAGTCATCGTTTGTTCCTTTGGATAGAAATGCTGTCCTGATATGCCTGCGGACAAACTGGCCAGGCTCCCTGCCAGAGTCAGCCCTCCCACGGCCGCATAGAGACGGTTCTTGCTTCTAAAAAGCTTGGCCGAGTGCGCAACCGCTACCACCCAAAAGCAAATGATCAGCAACGAGCCCACGAGCCCATTATCGAAAAGAGTCTCGAGATACATGTTGTGCGGATGAGGGGCTCCCGTGCCTGGAAACTCCGTCTCGATGCGATCGTATAGACCGGTGCGTTTCATTGCCAACCGTCCATGGCCAATCCACGGTGACTCACCGATCTTCTCAATAACATAGGGCCATATCAGGGTCCTTCCGGAGGTGGCCGCCTCCTCATCAATGGTCGCTTGGCCTGCCGCGTCCGTCTGGCCAAACCCCTCCAGCATTCGGGCCGTAGCGCCTGGCAGGGCTATCGGCAGCAGCATCACTACGAAAGGGGCCAGAAGCAAGTATCGGCGCCACTTGATCAAGCACAGGGTCAAGCCCACGAAACCCCAGGCAACATAGCCCCCTCTTCCACCGGTCAGGGCCATACCAAACACAACGATACCCGCCCCTGCCAACAGCAGTACCTTCTCTGCTTTCTTCTCGAGCAGTGGCAAAGCGGCCACCATGCCCCAGAATGCCCCGGCCAGCATGACCGACAGATTGGTGGTGTGGTACCCGATTTCCTTGCCGATCTTCAGGCGTTTGGCATGGATGGCATCACCGCCATCGCCCAGAGCTGATGCCAGCGGTATGTGCCGGTAGATCTGGAGAGCAACCAGCAAGTACATCGCCAGCAGGCATAGGAGGGCCATGATCACCTGCCGACGGTTACGACAACCATCGAAGAGCAGAAGCGCAGGCAGAATCCACTTCAGCGTCGTGATCAACTCCTCCATGATCAGCGAACTCAACGGGTAGTGAGTGTAGTGCCCGAGATCCAGAGCCGCTCTCGCCACACCGACCACAATAACCGCTATGTACAGCCACAGTAAGATGGTGACGTGACGGGGCGTGTCCCATATCAGCCCTTCACGGCGACGACTGGCGGCCCAAGCCAGTATGATCACGCCGAATAGGAGGTTCCACAGATTCATTCCGGGGATACCAAGAAGACT
>JANQFY010000364.1 GCA_028277585.1 Sedimentisphaerales bacterium | reverse complement strand
CCCTTCGGCTGCCTGGGAGCCGCCCTGTCCCTGCTCGGGTGCCTGCTGGGCAACCTGCTGAGCCTCTGCGCCGTCGTGGGCCGCGAGGAGGGTGTGAGTCTGTCCCTCGTTCTGCTGAATCTCGACCTCGCGGCGATCCCCGGCGCCATGATCGCGACGTTCACACCGATAGACCTGCTCTTCTACGGCATTGCGGTCGGCGAAGGCTATCGCTTCTCGTTCCGCCGAACGGCGTCGCCCGACCTCGCGCAGATCACCGCAGAGCTGCCGACGGCCTAGTGGCACATTGGCCCCGCAGATCGCGGGTTATTCGGTAAGAAGGCGCGTTGTTAGTTTTCTGTTATCGGGGTTTGCAGCGGCGATAACCACTGGCATCCCGGCGACGACTCTGGTATGTTCAGAGGGTAGAAGCCGGATCCATTCTCGGCCCTCAGGTCGAACGGCTGGAACAAGAAGCGCCAGTAAGGAACGCCCTTGCCAATGAAGACTCGCATGCAGCGCGCCGAATGGCGCCGACCTTGCCATTCGGTCCTCCCCGCCCGGCCGCAACCCGTGGGCCTGGCAACCATTCTCTTTCTCCTGCTGTCTCACGGACTCACCGCAGCCGGCGCCGCCGAGACCGACTGGCCCATGTGGCGCTACGATGCGTCTCGTCGCGCCGCCGCACCGGCCCCGTTGCCGGAGAAGCTGCGCCTCCAATGGGTCCGCCAACTGCCAACGCCCGCGCCGGCCTGGTCCCAGGAACAGTACAAGCTCCAGTTCGATCGGTCCTACGAGCCGGTCGTCATGGGCGATCAGATCTTCGTACCGTCCATGGTCCGTGACAGCGTCACCGCCTATGACACCGAGACGGGGCAACGTAACTGGCGGTTCTTCTGCGACGGCCCCGTGCGCTTCGCGCCGATCGCCTGGCAGGGTCGGGTGTATTGCGTCAGCGACGACGGATTCCTCTATTGTCTGGACGCCGAGGACGGGACGCTGAAATGGAAGGTCCGCCTGGCGCCGGCCGACCGTACGGTGCTGGGCAACCGCCGCCTCATCTCCGCCTGGCCCGCGCGCGGCGGCCCCGTTCTGCACGAGGGAACGATTTACTGCACCGCCGGGATCTGGCCCTTCATGGGGGTCTTCATCTACGCCATCGACGCCGAAACGGGCCGCATCGTCTGGGAGAACAGCGGCACCGGCGCCATCTACATCAAACAGCAACACTCGAGCCCCGCCTTCGGGGGCATGGCGCCCCAGGGCTACCTGACCGTCGATCAGGACCGCCTGCTGGTGACCGGACGCACCACGCCGGCCTGCTTCGACACGAAGACGGGAAAGCTGCTCTACTACCCGCTCTCCGACCGCAGCTTCGGCAAATACGTCGGGGGCTGCAGCGCCTCGATCTGGAGCGACTGGTACTTCAACAACGACGTCGTCTATCGCCTTTCCGATGGGCTGGGCCTGGGGACGATCTCCGCTCAGGTCATGACCCGGGACTCGGTGGTCGGCATCCGTGACGAGGGGCGCGTCGTGGCGTACCAACTGGCCGAGGTCCAGAAGAAGGATCCGAAGGCCAAGAAGATCCGCATTCAGGTGGCCGCTCGATCCGTCTGGGAGAGCAAGACGGACCCGGCGCTCGATCGGATTCACTTTCAGGCCGGGCCGCAGTTCTACGGGAGCAACAGCGAAGGACTCGTCGCTTGCCTGGCCCCCCCGACCGAAGAGACTCCCACCGCCCGCATCACCTGGCAAGCTGAAGTCAAAGGCGAGGTATGGCGCATGCTCGCCGGGGACGGCAAGCTCTTCGTCGTGACCCAGGAGGGGCAACTGTACTGCTTCGGCCCGCAACGGACCCGCGTCGTGCGGCACCGCGAACCGCCCGGCGCGGACGAACCGACGGCGGTCGAGGACAGCGAGAAAGCCAAAGCGATCTTGGCGCAGACCTCCGGCCGAAAGTCCTACGGGCTCTGGCTCGGCGCCAACGATACGAACCTGCTCCGCGAGGTGTTGAGACAGTCTGAGATGCGGCTCGTTGCCCTCGATCCGAACGCCGCCCGCGTCGCGTCGTGGCGCAGCGAACTGGATCGCGCTGGGCTCTATGGATCGCGGGTCGCGGTGCACCGAGGAAATCTCGCCTCGGCTGAGCTGCCCCCTTACTGGATCTCCACGATCGTCATTGAGAATCTCACCCGGACGGGTCTGGGCCGCGATGCGTCTTCGATCGAGAAGCTGTACAATCTCTTGCGCCCCTATACCGGCGTCGCCTGGATCAATGCGAATCGACGCCAGCAACTGAAGCTCTACCAGCAACTGGCCAACGCGGACCTGCCGGGCTGTCAAATCGAGAGCCTCGACCGGGCCCTGATTATTCGGCGAACCGGCGGCGTGCCCGGCGCGGCCGACTGGACCCATCAGTACGGCGACGTGGCCAACACCGTCTGCTCCGACGACCAACTCCGCGCGCCGCTGGGCCTGTTGTGGTTCGGAGAGGAATCGGCCTTCGGCGATGTATTGCCCCGCCACGGGCACGGGCCGCCCGAACAGGTCGTCGGCGGCCGGTTGTTCATCGAAGGGATCGACTCGCTCAGCGCCCGGGACGTCTATACGGGGCAGACGCTCTGGCAGCGCAAGCTTAAGGGCCTGGGCACCTTCGGGGTCTACTACGACACATCCTACAAGCATGACTTTCGTGATCTCACCTACAACCAACAGCACATCCCCGGCGCCAATACCCGCGGCACGAACTTCGTCGCGACCGCTGATCGCGTCTATGTCGTCCAGGGGGCCGAGTGTCACGTCCTGGACGCCGCGACCGGGCTGACGCAACGGATCTTCCTGTTGCCCGGCCAGGACGGTCCGTCGCAGGAGGATTGGGGCTACATCGGCATCTACGACAAGTATCTGATCGCCGGGCAGGGGTTCGCCGAGTATTCGTGGGCCATCGACAAAAACGACAAGACGGGACGCAAATGGGCGTCTTCCTTCGACCGGCTCGCCAGCAAGCGCCTGGTGGTCATGGATCGCTACACGGGTAAAGTCCTCTGGACGTGCGACGCCCACCACAGCTTCATCCACAACGGGATCGTCGCCGGCCGGGGCAAGGTCTTCTGCCTCGACGCCCCGCCGCCCTACCTGCGGCGCAAGGCGCGGGACCAGGACCTGCGAATTGACGCGCGAGCGCGACTGATCGCGCTCGACATCCGCACCGGGCAGGTCGCCTGGAAGAACGAAGAGGGCGCCTTCGGCAGTTGGCTGGGCTTTTCGGAGCGTTTCGATATCCTGCTGCAGGCCCACCGGGGCTCGCGCGACATGCTGTGGGAGCCGGACAGCCGCATGGCGACTTTCCACGGCGAAACCGGCGCCCTGCTCTGGGACCGCCCGAACAAGTACACCGGCCCCTGCATGCTGCGCGACGGCGTCATCATCACCCAGGAGCGGGCCTACAGCCTCATCACGGGCCGGCCCCACACGCGTCACCATCCCTTGACGGACGAACCGGTGCCCTGGCAATACTCGCGCAACTACGGCTGCGGCACCGCCATCGCCAGCCGCAACCTGCTGACCTTCCGCTCGGCCGCCGCGGGCTACTTCGATCTGACCTGCGACAGCGGCACGGGCAATTTCGGCGGCTTCCGCTCGGGGTGCTCCTCCAACCTCGTCGTCGCCAACGGCGTCCTCAACGCGCCCGACTACACGCGGACCTGCACGTGCAGCTACCAGAACCAGACGTCGCTGGCGATGATCCACATGCCGGACGTCGAGATGTGGACGTTCAGCGACATCGCCTCCAGTGACGCGCCGCTGCAGCGGGTCGGGATCAACTTCGGCGCGCCGGGCGACCGCAAGGCGGACAACGGCACGCTCTGGCTCGAGTACCCCCGCGTAGGAGGCGACTCTCCCGAGGTGGATCTCGACCTGACACCTTCAAATCCGACCTGGTTCCGCAAGCATTCCCTGCGCCTGCAAGACGGGAACCTCAAGTGGGTGGAAGCCTCCGGCGCCATAGGTCTCCGATCGATACGCGTGCGGGTCGCGGGCCAGACGGAAGAGGACGCCGAGCAAACCAGCCCGACCGAAGAACGCTCGTTCACCGTGCGGCTGCACTTCTACGAACCTCAGAACAAGGCGCCGGGGCAACGACGATTCGCAGTCGCTATTGGCGGCCGGGTGGTGCTGGAAGATTTCGATGTCGCGGCCGAGGCAAAGTCCGCCCATATCGGTATAATGCGCCAGTTCCGGGGCATTCGCGCCTCGGAGTTCATCACCGTCGATCTGACGGCGGCCGATGCGTCGGCCGAGACGGTGATCAGCGGCATCGAGATCTTCGCCGAAGACGACTAGAACCGCATCCTGACATAAGGGAGTAGTGTCATGACCACGACGACATCGCGGCGCGCCTTTCTCAAGCAAACGATGACCTGGGGTTCGGCCCTGGCAGCCGGCGGACTGGCTCTTGCCGCGCGAGGCGCCCCCGCCTCGGGCGCGTCCGGCGCCAAGAAGCCCAACTTCCTGATCATCGTCGCCGACGACATGGGCTACTCCGACGCCGGCTGCTACGGCGGCGAGGTCGAAACCCCGCAGCTCGATCGCCTGGCGGCCAACGGGCTGCGCTTCAGCCAGTGCTACTCCACCGGACGCTGCTGGCCCTCGCGCACCGCCCTGCTGACCGGCTACTACCCCCAGCAGGTGCGTCAGGACCCGCCCCGGGGCCCCTTGCCGCGCTGGGCCCGCGTTGCGCCGCACTACCTCAAGCCGCAGGGCTATCGCTGCTACACCTCGGGGAAATGGCATCTCCGAGGCGCCCCGAAGGCGATCGCCCACGGGAACTTCGATCGCTCCTACGTCCTGCACGACCACGACCGCTTCTTCGCGCCGAGGAACCACGAACAGGACGACAAGAAACTGCCCCCCGTCTCCCCCGACGCGGGCGCCTATGTCACGACCGACATCGCCAAACATGCCGTGAGTTGTCTTGAGGAGCACGCCGAGAAGCATGCGGATCAGCCGTTCTACTCCTACCTGGCCTTCACCTGTCCCCATTTCCCCTTGCACGCGTTGCAGAAGGACATCGATCGCTATCGCAAGCGCTACCGCAAGGGATGGGACGTCGTCCGTCAGGAGCGCTGGAAGCGTCTGCGCAAGTTGGGCCTGGTCGATTGCGACTTGGCGCCGCTGGAGCCGGATGTCACGGCCAGTTGGAGCCTTTCCGAAGCCAAACTACAAGAGGCGATCGGGCCGGGCGAGTCGGGGCACGCCATCCCCTGGAACGATCTGACCGACGCCCAGAGAGACTATCAAGCCACCAAGATGGCGATCCACGCGGCGATGATCGACCGCATGGACCAGGAGGTCGGTCGCGTGCTCAAGCAGATCAAGAAGATGAACGCGCTGGACGATACCGTAATCTTCTTCGTCTCGGACAACGGCGCCAGCGGCGAGCAGATCATTCGCGGCGACATGCACGATCGCTCCGCGCCCTTGGGCTCGGGCGGTTCGTACCTCTGTCTCGGGCCCGGCTGGTCGACGGCCGCCAACACCCCCTTCCGCCTGCACAAGTCCTGGGTCCACGAAGGAGGGGTCTCCTCGCCCCTGATCGTCCATTGGCCCAAGGGCTTGGCCGCGAAGGGTGAACTGCGTCACAATCCGTGCCACTTCATCGATATTCTGCCGACCGTCCTGGACCTCGCCGGAGCCGATGACTTCTCCGCCAAGTGGAACGGCGAGACCGCGGTGCCCCTGCCCGGCAAGAGTCTGGCTCCCGTCTTCGCCAAGGACGGCGCGGTCGACCACGACTTCATCTACTTCCACCACATGAGTCACCGCGCGATCCGCGAGGGCGACTGGAAGCTGGTCGCCAAGGGCAAAGGCGGCCCATGGGAACTGTACAATATCAAACGGGATCGCAGCGAATCGCGGAACCAGGCGGAGCGGCAGCCGCAGCGTGTCAAGCGAATGGCTGCCCTCTGGCAGAAATACGAGGACCTGTTCAAGAAGCAGGCCGGTCCCCCGCCCAAGAAGAAGAAACGGTAGACTCCCGACAATCCGGAGGCCAGGAATGGATCGAAGAAGGCGCTTCGCCTACGCGACAGTGTTGGCCCTGATGCTGTGCCGGCCGGCAGACCTGTCGGCCCAACCGCCTGGCGAGATTCAAGAGGGGCAGATCGTCAAGCGCGTGTTGGACGCTCAGGACGCCGGCGCGAACCTGCTCGATTCGAACAACTGGCGACCCTGGCAAGAGGGCTTCATCCGCGACGGCGAAACGTTCGTCTGCGACAACGGCGACGACGCCCAGGCCCAGCGCGGCGCCTCCCAAACCGTCGTGCTCGACCAGACGACCCCGGAACCGATCGTCGCCACGGCCTGGAGCAAGGCTGAAAACGTCGGGGGCAGTCGCAACAGTGACTACGCGCTATACCTCGATCTGACCTACCAGGACGGCACACCTTTGTGGGGTCAGGTAGATACGTTTCACGTCGGTTCACATCACTGGTCGAAAGCC